>JBBSKF010000001.1:0-74241 GCA_038256525.1 Mycobacteriales bacterium
ATGTCGTAGTACAGGTCGAACTCGTAGGGGTGCGGCCGCAGCCGGAGCTGGGCGATCTCCACCTCGCGCTTGTAGGCGATCCACGTCTCGATGAGGTCGGAGGTGAAGACCCCGCCCTCGAGCAGGTAGTCGTGGTCGGCCTCGAGCGCGTCGAGCACGGCGTCCAGGGAGGCGGGCACCTGCGCGACGTCGGCCAGCTCGTCCGGCGGCAGCTCGTACAGATCCTTGTCGACCGGCGTCGGCGGCTCGATCTTGTTCTTGATCCCGTCGAGGCCGGCCATCAACATCGCCGAGAACGCGAGGTAAGGGTTCGAGGACGGGTCCGGGCAGCGGAACTCCAGCCGCTTGGCCTTGGGGTTCGAGCCGGTGATCGGGATGCGGATGCAGGCCGAGCGGTTGCGCTGGCTGTAGACCAGGTTGACCGGCGCCTCGAAGCCCGGCACCAGGCGGTGGTAGCTGTTGACCGTCGGGTTGGTGAACGCCAGCAGCGACGGCGCGTGGTGCAGCAGGCCGCCGATGTAGTAGCGCGCCATGTCCGAGAGCCCGGCGTAGCCGACCTCGTCGTAGAACAGCGGCTCGCCGTCCTTCCACAGCGACTGGTGGCAGTGCATCCCGGAGCCGTTGTCGGCCATGACCGGCTTGGGCATGAAGGTGACCGTCTTGCCCGCGGCGTGCGCGGTGTTCTTGATGATGTACTTGAACAGCATGAGATTGTCGGCGCTGGCGAGCAGTTCGCCGAACTTGTAGTTGATCTCGGCCTGGCCCGCAGAACCGACCTCGTGGTGGCCGCGCTCGACCACCATGCCGGCGGCCTCGAGGTGGACCGCCATCTGGTCGCGGAGGTCGGCGTGGTGGTCGGTGGGCGAGACGGGGAAGTAGCCGCCCTTGGTCCGCGGCTTGTAACCCAGGTTGCCACCGGCCTCGTCCTTGCCGGAGTTCCATGCGGCAGCCTTGGCGTCGATGGCGTAAAAGCTGCCTTCGGGCTTGGAGTCGAAGCGCACCGAGTCGAAGATGTAGAACTCCGCCTCAGCGCCGAAGTAGGCGACATCGGCGACGCCGGTGCCCTTGAGGTAGGCCTCGGCCTTCTTGGCGACGTTGCGTGGGTCGCGCGAGTAGGCCTCGCCGGTGAGCGGATCGTGGATGAAGAAGTTGAGGATCAGCGTCTTGCGGACCCGGAACGGGTCGATCCGCGCCGAGGTGGGGTCCGGCAGCAGCAGCATGTCCGACTCGTGGATCTCCTGGAAGCCGCGGATCGACGAGCCGTCGAAGCCCAGGCCGTCGGTGAAGACGTCCGAGGTGAACGAGCCGACCGGCACGGTGAAGTGCTGCATCACCCCCGGCAGGTCGCAGAAGCGCACGTCGACCATCTCGACGCCTTCGCTCTCGATGTAGCTCAGGACCTCGTCGGCACTGGTGAACAAGGGACGTCCTCCGGGGACTCAGGCTCAGGACAGGGCGGCCGTGAGCGGGTGCGGCTGTGCCGGGAGGCTATCCAGCCACTGTTTCAGAGACGTTACGCAGGACGTACGGCGGGCGCGCGCCCGGCCCCGCGGTTAGCCTTGACACATGGCCAGGTGGACCGAGACATGGCTGTCCGGCCCGGCTGCGGCCGGGGTCGACATGGGCCCCCGCGGCCGGTGGCGGGGCGACGCCCTCGGTCTGCCCGCCGACGGTCCGGGCGCCCTGGCCGGCTGGGGTCGGCGCCTGTCCGCCTTCGGCATCGACCTGCTTGCCGGAGCCCTCATCGGCGGGTTGGTCAACGCCTTCGTCACCGATCCGAGCCCGGGGCAGCGCACCCTCGCCGTCAACGGCGCCTTCGCACTGCAGGTGCTGGTGCTGACTGCGCTGACCGGGCAGTCGATCGGGATGCGACTGCTCGGGCTGCGGGTGCAGAAGCTCGCCGGGGGCGGGGTGCCCGGTTTCCTGCCGGCGGCGATTCGTACCGCCCTGCTGCTCCTGCTTGTCCCGGCGGTGATCAGCGACCGGGAGGGGCGCGGACTGCACGACAAGGCGGCCGGCACCGCGGTCGTACGGGTGTGACTGACCTCAGCGGCGCGGCATCCGGGTCGGCATCGGGCCTTTCGGGATCGGCATCGCCCCCGCGCCGCCCATCGCCTTGAGCTTGCGGTCCAGCTCGTTGACCTGCTTGCCCTTGATGTTGCGCGGCAGCTTGAGGAAGTGCTTCTCCAGCTCCCGGAGCCCGACCTGGCCCTCGCCATCACCGACCAGCACCTCGTAGACCGGGACGTCACCGATCCAGCGAGACAGCCGCTTCTTCTCGGTGACCACGAGGTTCCGGGTCCGGTTGCGCGCGCCTTCCGCGACGAGCACGACGCCGGGCAGGCCGATCACCCGGTGCAGCAGGTCCTGCTCGCGGGTGAACCCGACGGCAGGGGTCACCCGCCAGTCCCCGCGCATGTTGTTGAGCACCGCCGCCGCGGCGCCGAGCTGACCTTCGACCTGGGAGTACGCCGTCGCCTGGACCCGCCGTCCGAAGACGAAAGCAGTGACGATCAAAGCGATCAGCAGACCCAGGAAGCCGAGGTAGATCGGATGGTCGATCACGAAGCCGAGCGCCAGCAGCAGCAGGAAGGGCCCGAAGAAGGCGGCAAGCAGGTACGGCACGACCTTCGGGTCGTTCTGCCGGGTGACGGCGAAGGCCTGCTTGACCTGCTTCAGCCGGGCCCCGCGTGGCCGCTTCTGCTTCTTGGCGCCGCCCTTGGCTCCGGCTCCCTTGCCGCCCTTGGCGCCGGCCCCCTTGCCGGCGGCAGCGGTCTTCGAACGGTTTCGCAGGGCCATGACGCAAGGATAGGTGTCAGACGCCGGTGTCCTTCGCGGCCCGGCGGGCGGCTCGGGCCGCGTTCACCTCCGCGCTGCGGGCAGCGGCCTGCTCGAGTGTTGGGGCGGTCCCGCCGAGCCGGGCCGGGATCCACCAGGTGTCCTCGGGAGAGCGCGGCTCGCCCGCATAGGTCGACTGCGCCTGGTCGAGCAGCACCGACATGCGGGCCTTGAGCTCCGCGGTGACCGCCACCGGGTCAGCGGCCGGGTCGGGATGGAACTGCTCCCCGACGACGATGCGTACGTGGGTGCCACGCGTCGGGTCCCGCCGGCGGCCCTTGGTCATGATGCGCTGGCCGCCCCACGTGACGACCGGCACGATCGGGACGCCGGACTCCATCGCCATCCGGGCAGCGCCACTCTTGAAGTCCTTGAGCTCGTACGACGTCGAGATCGTTGCCTCCGGGAAGACCCCGACGATCTCGCCCGACGTCAGCGCCTTGACGGCCGCCTGGTAGGACTCCGCGCCCCCGCCGTACCGGTCGACCGGGATGTGCTTCATGCCGCGCATCAGCGGGCCGCTGACCTTGTGGTCGAAGACCTCCTTCTTGGCCATGAAGCGGACCAGCCGCTTGGCGGGCCGGGCCGCGAGGCCGCCGAAGGTGAAGTCGAGGTAGCTGAGGTGGTTCAGCGCCATGACGGCGCCACCGGATCTCGGGACGTGCTCGGCGCCGGTGACGTGGAATCGCATGCCGAGCAGGAAGAAGCCGATCCGGGACACGGCGAGCACGGGCGTGTACGTCGGCTCGACCATGGGGGTCAATCTATCCCGACCGGGTGCCCCCTCATGCGTGGCTAGCCGGTGGCGTCCCGCAGCGCCGGCTGCCTGCGCGCGATCGAGGCCTGCAACGCCTGCTCGGCCTCCACGCGGGCTCGCCGGAGCGCGGCGTCCTCGCACATGCCGGCCCAGGCGTTACGGCGCGCCGAGCGCTGCCCGCCGTGCGGGAAGACCAGCACGGCAAGGCTTCCCAGCAGGCGGGGGGTGTGGCGAAGGGGAGTGGTCACGGGGTCCTCCAGGGGCTCACCCAGCATGCTGGCCCGCCGTCGTGACACTGGTGTGTCCTGAGGGTGAACTTCGCGATCAGGCTGGCCCGCTCAGCGTCCGCCCTTCGATGATCTTACTTGCGGTCATCCGCTGGGCAGACGCGCCGGACGCTGTCCCCAGCAGATCACCGCGAGAAAGATCGCGCCTCGTTCGCCTGTGCGTAGAGCCGCCCGGCCCGGTAGGACGAGCGGACCAGCGGCCCGCTCAGCACCCCGGCGAAGCCGATCTCCTGCGCCTCCTCGGCCAGCTCACCGAACTCCTCGGGCTTCACCCAGCGCATCACCGGGTGGTGTCGCGCCGACGGCCGCAGGTACTGCGTGATCGTGAGCAGCTCGCAGCCGGCGGCGTGCAAGTCCTGCATCGCTCCGCTGATCTCGGCCCGCTCCTCGCCCATGCCCAGGATCAGGTTGCTCTTGGTGACCAGGCCGGCCGCCCGGGCCCGCGTGAGGACGTCGAGGGAGCGCTCGTAGCGAAAGCCCGGCCGGATGCTGCGAAAGATCCGGGGCACCGTCTCGACGTTGTGCGCGAGCACCTCGGGGCGGGAGTCGAAGACCTGACCCAGCAGGTCGGGTGAGCCGTTGAAGTCCGGGATCAGCAGCTCCACCCCGATGCCGGGCATCGCCGCGTGGATGCACCTGACCGTCTCGGCGTAGAGCCAGGCCCCGCCGTCGGGCAGGTCGTCGCGGGCGACCCCCGTGACGGTTGCGTAGCGCAGGCCCATCGTCTGCACGGACTCGGCGACGCGCCGGGGTTCGTCAGTGTCGTAGGCGGACGGCTTGCCGGTGTCGATGTTGCAGAAGTCGCACCGCCGGGTGCACTGGTCCCCGCCGATCAAGAAGGTCGCTTCGCGGTCCTCCCAGCACTCGAAGATGTTCGGGCAGCCGGCAGACTCGCAGACGGTGTGCAGCCCCTCGGTGCGGACCAGCGATTTCAGAGCGGTGTACTCCGGGCCCATCACCGCCCGGGTCTTGATCCAGGACGGCTTCTTCTCGATGGGAGTACGCGCGTTGCGCACCTCGAGTCGCAGCATCCTGCGCCCGTCCGGGCTCACCGTCGTCACAGCTGTGACCAACGTCCGGCGGCGGGGAGGGCTTCCCGCCCCCCGCCCCGCCCCCCCGCTTTGCCCCCCACGTTGATCAACGCCGTGTTTCGGTCGCTTTCGGGGGAGGCGAACCGTCCGAAGTCCGGCGTTGATCTTGTGAGGACGGGGAGGCGGGCCTCGATCAGCGGCAGGACCTGCTCCACGCCCACCCCCCGGCCGAGTTCCCGGGACAGCGAGGTCACCGTCGCGTCGGTGATCCCGCACGGCACGATGCGGTCGTACGCCGTCAGGTCCGGGTCGCAGTTCAGGGCGAACCCGTGCATGGTCACGCCCCGCGCGACCCGGATCCCGATCGCCGCGACCTTGCGCGCGCCGTCCCTGGTCCAGACCCCGCTGCGTCCCTCGACCCGGGTGGTCGGCAGCCCGAGGTCACCGCACGTGTCGATCAGCACCTGCTCGAGGGTCCGGACGTACGCCACGACGTCGACCGGGTCGGCGAGCCGCACGATGGGATAGCCCGTCAGCTGCCCCGGACCGTGCCAGGTGATCTTGCCGCCACGGTCGACGTCCACCACGGGGGTCCCGTCCGCAGGCCGCTCCCACAACTCGGTCCGCTTGCCGGCGGTGTAGACGCTCTCGTGCTCGAGCAGCAGCGCGACGTCCTCGCCACCGGCGACGACCTGCTCGTGGACCTCCTGCTGCAGGCGCCAGGCGTCCGCATAGGGCAGGCGTCCCAGCCGGCGAAAGAGCACTCCCTGAGAGTACGGCGGTGCGGTCAGCCCAGCAGCCGGGCCTCGACCCGGGTCTCGCCGACCCGGTCCACCCGCCAGGCGAAAGCCCCCGCCCGATCGGTCACCGCTTCGTGCAGGACGCCGTCGACGTAGTGCAGCCCGACCCCGTCGTCGGTCGCATGACCCGGGTCGAGCGCTCCCTCGCGTACCAGCTGCTGGTAGAGCGGACGGCGGCGCGACTCGGAGTCGTAGTGCGGGCAGGTCGAGCCGGCCACCAGACCGAGGCCGTCGGTCCACGGGCGCAGCTCGGGGCCGAACGAATCGGTCGTGCCGCCGGTGTGCCAGCACAGCGAGCCGGCGCTGCCGCCGGTGAGCACCACCCCGGCCTCCCACGCCTCGCGCAGCACCGCGTCGACACCGTGCAGGCGCCACATCACCATGAGCCCGGCGACGCTGCCACCGCCGACCCAGATGATGTCCTGCGCCAGCAGGTGGCGCCGGACGTCGTCCACGTTGGGCATCGGGAACAGCGCGAGGTGGCTGGGTCGCCAGCCGGCGCCGGCGACGGCGGCGTAAAACCGGGCGCGCGCTGCCGCGTCGTCACCGGTTGCGGTGTGCAGGGCGCACACTCGCGGCTCGTCGGCGCCGGACAGCGTGCGGCACAGCTCCATCAGCGGGCCGGGCCGCGCGCCGTACCGCTCGTCGGGCAGGAAGCCACCGCTGCTGGTCGCGACGATGTGCCGGTCGCTCACCGGATTTCTCCGAGGAGGGCCCTTGCGGCCCGTCGCCCGGAGACCAGCGCTCCCTGGATCGAGGCGGAGTCGCGGTGGTCGCCGCAGACGTACAAGCCGGGCTCGAGCCGAACGCCCTTGCGGAACCGGCCCATCGGCGACGCCTGACTGGGCAGGGCGTCGAGGATCTCGTACGCCGCAACCGACTCCCAGCGCGAGGTGTCAACGCCGTAGAGCCTCGACAGGTGGGCCCGGACCGCTGGCTCGGAGGTGTCACCCGCGACGACCGAGCTCGCCACCAGATGGCGCCCGGGGGCGTAGGACGGCGCGGCGTTGGTGAGCACGACGGTGTTGGCGACCGGCCCGCCACCCTCACCGTCGAGCGCGATCGCCTTCTCGTTGACCGGTGGCTCGGGCGCCAGGTGGTAGTGCGTCGTGACGCTGCGACTGGCTGGCACGTCGAGGCCGGGCAGCAGCCGCCCGGCCGCGGGGCCGGCCGTCGCGACGACGACGACGCGAGGCCGGAGCGTCTCGCCGCCCGAGCGGACCTCGCCGGCGCTGACGGCGTCGACCGGTGTCGACAGGCGCACGTCCAGCCCGGCCGCGAGTTGCGCCGGGATCGCGCCCATGCCCCTCCCGGGGACGCACTGCGTGCCGCGGGCGAACGAGCGCCAGATCAGGTCGAACAGCCGGCTGCTCGTGGCGAGCTCGTCCTCCAGGAAGATGCCCGACAGGAACGGCCGGAAGAACCTGTCGATCACCGTGTCGGACAGCCCGCGGGCGCGCAGCGCGTCGTAGGTCGTGGTCTCGCGGCGGGCCAGCAGCGTGTCCGCCGAGTGCAGGGCTGCGCCTGCGGCAAGTCGGCCGATCAGCACCTTGTCCTTGACCGAGCCGATCGGCGCAAGGACCGTGCCGGCCGCCCAGGTCGGCACCCGGAGTGGGTCGCCGACCTTGTGCAGCCGGTCGCCGAAGCGGACCAGGGCCCCGGCGGCGAAGTCCTGCAGATCGAGCGCCGCGTGGTCGAGAACCCTTTGCGCCTCGGGATATCCGGTGTTGTGGACCTGGAAGCCGCGGTCGAGCAGCATCCCGTCGACGACGTCGGTGCGCACCCGGCCGCCGACGGCGTCCTCGGCCTCCAGCACGGTGACCGCCACGCCGGCTCGCGACAGGTGGCGGGCGCAGGCCAACCCGGCGAGCCCGGCGCCGACGACGACCACGTCAGCCACTGTCGGTCTCTTCTGGTGTGAGCGAACGATCCGCGGCACGCTCGTAGACCTGCCGGACGACATCGTCGATGTGCGGCTCCTCGATGCTGACGTCGCGGACGGAGGCCTGCTGCATGACCTGCGCGATCAGCTGTGCGGCGCTGGTCGTGCGATCGAAGCTCAGCCACTGGCGAGGGCCGTCGATGCGTACCGCCGTGATGCCCTCGAGCACGACCGGCGCTCGGGACTCGTCGAAGTCGACGACCAGGGTGCGGGTCCGGCCGAAGGTCTGCTTGATCTGCGCAACCGTCCCGTCGGAGATGACCCGACCGCGGTCGATGACCACCAGACGGTCGCACAGCCGCTCCACGTCCGCCAGGTCGTGTGTGGTCAGCAGCACGGTCACCCCCTGCTCGGCGTTGACCCTGCGCAGGAACTCGCCCACCCGGGCCTTGCTGACGACGTCGAGCCCGATGGTCGGCTCGTCGAGGTAGAGCACGTCCGGCGCGTGCAGGAGCGCCGCGGCCAGGTCGCCGCGCATGCGCTGGCCGAGCGAGAGCTGCCGGACCGGCGTGGCGAGGAATGCTCCGAGGTCGAGAACCTCGACCAGCGTGGACAGGCGGCTGCGGTGGTCGTCGAGGTCCCGTCTGTAGACGTGACGCAACAGCTCGAAGCTGTCGGCCAGCGGCAGGTCCCACCACAGCTGGGTGCGCTGGCCGAACACGACCCCGATGCGGCGGGTCAGCTCGACGCGTCGGGTCCGTGGGTCGAGCCCGGCGACTCGTACGGTCCCGCTGGTTGCGGTGAGGATGCCGGTGAGGATCTTGACGGTCGTTGACTTGCCGGCGCCGTTCGGCCCGATGTAGCCGCAGATCTGCCCGGCTGGCACGTCCAGGCTGATCCCGTTCACGGCCAAGACCTCACGCTTGGTCCGGCGCACGCGGCCGGCGCGTTCGCGCAGGACGAAGCTCTTGCGGACATCGACCAGCCGGATCAGCGGCTCGCTCATGTCCCGGTGCTCCGGTAGGTGTGCAGCCCGGCTTGCCACACGGCCTGGGCGGCGAGAAGGGCGGCGACGGCTACCACCGGGCCGGCCCACATCAGATCGGCGGGGATGCCTGCGGGGACCGGCTTGTCGAGCACCCAGGCGACCGGGAGGTAGGCGGCGAAGGCGAGCGGGATCACGAAGGTGGCGAACGAACGCAGCCAGCGGGCGTAGATGTCGAGGGGCTGGTTGGACAAGTAGTTGCCACCGTAGGTGAAGGCGTTTCCCACCTCGGCGCCGTCGATGACCCAGAACGAGATCGCGGCTGTCGCGAGGAACACCGCTGCGTAGACGAGGGTGCCGCAGGCGATCGCCACCGTGGTGACCGCGACCCGACCGGGGGTCCAGGAGAGCTCGAGCAGCATCAGGGACAGGACCAGGACGCAGCCGGCCTGCGCCACCCTGCCGATCCGGCGCAGCGCGAAGCCCTCCGCCGACAGCTGCGTGATCGTGCCGAGCGGGCGCAGCAGCAGGCTGTCGAAGGTGCCGTCCTTCACCCGCCGCGAGAGGTTGCCGACACTGGCCACGGCGAAGCTCGCCAGCGCGAAGCCGAGGCCGCTGACGCCGTAGAGGAAGGCCACCTCCCCGAAGCTCCAGCCGCCGAGCTGCGGCACCTTGGTGAAGATGGCCGATAGGGCGACGAAGTCGACCAGGGCCCCGAGGAACGACCCACAGGCGTAGAGCAGGAACGACGTGCGGTACTGCCACTGCGACCGGACCCGGGCGGCGACGAGCACCCGCCACAGGCGAAGCTCGTCAACCACCGTGCACCACCACCCGAGCCGTCGCCCGGCTCAGCAGCCACTGTCCGAACAGCAGCAGGACGACAGCCCACAAGGCCTGCACGGCGAGGACGCCGGCCAGCTCGAGACCGCCGTGCAGGCCGAGCATCACCTCGACCGGGCGCTGCAGCATCGAGGCCCAGGGCAGCGCCTGGGCGATCCCTGCGAACGGCGAGGGCAGGAAGGGCAGCGGTATGGCCAGGCCGGCCAGCACGAAGCCGACCGAAGTGGCGATCGTGGCGATCCCGTCACTGTCCAGCAGCCAGAAGGCCAGCAGGTTGAGCACGAAGGACAGGGCGAAGCCGACAAGGACCGCGAGGGTGACGGTCAGCACGACGGCGGGCAGCAGGTCGACCGGTGGGAGCGGGATCCGGAACGCGACGACGCCGACGGCGACGATCGGCAGGCTGCGGAAGACGAGCTCGAACGCACTGCGGCCGGCGAAGGTCGCCATGGAGTAGTGCTGCAGGTCGACCGGGCGGTAGAGGTCGGTGGCGATGTCCCCGGAGCGCACCCGGTCGGCGATGTCGGTCCAGCCGAACAGCATCACCGGTGCGAGCAGCGCCTGGGTGAAGAAGACGAAGCCGACCGCCGCCGTCTCGTCGAATCCACCCACCGTGTCGCGCTGCGCGAGCACCGCCAGCAGCACATAGGCCCGCAGGGCGCCGAAGCTCGCGTTGGTGAACAGCCCGGCGACGACCGCGGCGCGATAGGCAGACCGCTGCCGCCAACCGCGTCTGGCCACCTCCCACCACAGACGCACGCGTCCCCCTTCGATCCGCCGGCAGCCTAGTTGTGCCCGGCGACGAATTTGGCCTGTGGACAACTCGCAGGCCGGTGCTCCCGGTGCTTCGCTGCCAGGGTGAGCGAGGTCTTCATCCTTCCCGGCTACGACATCCAGGCGCTGATCGGCGCCGGCGCGACCGGCGAGGTGTGGCGCGCCGTCGAGCTGTCCTCCGGCGACACGGTGGCGCTCAAACGGCTGTCGCCGGACGCTGACCCGCGGGCCGTGGAGGCGCTGCGCCGCGAGGCCTCCCTGCTGCGGACCCTGGACACCCCTTACGTCGTACGGCTGCGCGCCGTCGTCGACGAGGGCCCGGCCGCGGTGCTGGTGCTCGACCACGCACCGGGCGGGTCCCTGGCGGATCTGCTGGCGCGACGGGGTGCCCTCGATCCCGGCGAGGTCATCACCGTCGGTGGTCCGCTCGCTCAGGCGCTCGCCGCGGCCCACGCCGTCGCCCTCGTGCACGGTGACGTGTCGCCGGCCAACGTGCTGTTCACCGCGGCCGGGATGCCGCTGCTCGCCGACCTCGGGGTGGCCCGAGTGGTGGGTGAGCGGTGCGAAAGCGTCTATGGTGTAGCGGAATACCTCGATCCGGCCGTTGCCGCGGGCGGTGCGCCGGACTTCGCCTCCGACGTGTGGGCGCTTGCGGCGCTCTGCCACCACCTGCTGGCCGGCACGCCCCCGCACGCCGGCGACTCCGTCGCCGACGTCCTGTATGCAGCCGGGAACGGCGAGCGGGCGCCGCTCGGGCTGCTCGCACCGAGTGCGCCCAGGGCGCTGGTGGCGGCCATCGAGGCCGGCCTCGCGGCCGATCCTGGGCAGCGGCCCGATGCGGGGGAGTTCGCCTCCTTGCTGCGGCGTGCCCACGCCGCTGCGCCGGTGCGGCTCCACGGGGGCGGCGGTCCGCCGCCGGAGCCGGTGCGCCCCACCCATGTGGTCCGGGCAGCACCCCCGCCTGCGCCGCCGGTCGACCGGGTGCGCAGGCGGCTGCCGCGGCACGTCGTGCCGACTGTCGGGTTCGCCCTGCTGGTTCTGCTCGCCGCCGGTCTCGGGTGGCTGTCCGGGCGGGGCGAGGTGCCGGCGGCCGCTGCCCTCGCCCCGATACCGCCCACGTCCCCTGCACCCGCGCCCGCCCGGCCCGAACCCGCCCGGCCTGCGCCGGCACAGCCCGTGTCCGCGACGACCGGGGCCTTCCCCACCCCGGACTGGGTGGAGGTGCTGGACGGCCTCGACGCCGCCCGAGCGCGGGCCTTCGCTTCCGCCGATCCGGCCGGGCTGCTGGCCGTGTGGGCTCCGGGCACCCCGGGCCTGCGCGCCGACACCGCCACCCTGGAGGGGCTCGCCGCGAGGGGCGAGAGCGCTCACGGACTGAGGCACGCCGTACAAGGTGTCGATCCCGTCGCGGGCGAGGGTCCGGCGAGACTCGAGGTCGTCGACGTGCTAGCGGGTCATGAGATCCGCGACTCGTCAGGGGTGGTCGTGCAACGGGTTGCCGAGCGCGGCCCTACCAGATGGGTGGTCGACCTGACCAAGACTCCGGCGGGCTGGCGGCTGACGTCGGTGACCCCGGCCTGACCCGGGTCGAGCCTCCTCGCCCAGGGGGGCGGCACTCCCGGTCGGCGGGTGTTACCACAGAGCGCAACATCTCAGGAATGTTGGCCTGTGTGGAAACAGGTCGGCGAGAGGGCTGCCCACGTCGGCGCGACACGCCGGCGCACTCGCAGTTGACTAACGGCCCCACTCCTCCAGCAGGCGCAGCCACACCTCGCTCATCGTCGGGAACGACGGGACTGCGTGCCACAGCCGCGAGATCGGCACCTCACCGACGAGCGCGACGGTGGCGGCGTGCACCAGCTCCGCGCTGTCCTGGCCGACGAAGGTGGCGCCGAGCAGCAGCTCCCGGACGCTGTCGACCACGAGCTTGGCGTGACCGACGTAGCCGTCGGCGTGCAGCGCGGCACCCGACACGTTGCCCAGGGCGTATTCCACCGTGCGCACCGGGTGCCCGGCCGCGCGGGCCCGCGCCTCGGTGAGACCGACCGAGGCCACCTCCGGGTCGGTGAACACGACCTGGGCCACGGCGGCGTGGTCAGCGGTCGACACGTGCCGCCCCCACGGTGCGGTGTCCTCCTGGCGGCCTGCCGCCCGGGCGGCGATCAGGTCGCCGAGCGCCCGCGCCTGGTACTTCCCCTGGTGGGTCAGCAGCGCCCGGCCGTTGACGTCGCCCACGGCGTAGAGCCAGCCACCCGGGACGTCCTGCACGGCCATCGTGTCGTCGACCGGCACGAAGCCGCCCGGCTCCAGGCCGACCGACTTCACGCCGAGGTCGGTCGTTGCCGGCTGCCGCCCCAGTGCGACCAGCACCTCGTCGGCAGAGATGATGCGCCCGTCGGCCAGGGTGGCCTTGACCGGGCCGCCGGGGTGTGGCCGTTCGATCCGCCGGACGCTGCTGCGCAGCAGCACCTGCACGCCGGCGTCCTCGAGACCTTCCTGGACCAGCGGCCCGACGAACGGTTCGGTGCGGCCGAGCAGCCGGTCACCTCGTTCGACGATCGTCACCTGCTGAGAGCCCAGCGCTCGCCAGGCCTGCGCCATCTCGACGGCCACCACTCCGCCGCCGAGGACGAGCAGTCGCCGTGGCGCCTTGCTCGCGGTGGTTGCCTCGCGGCTGGTCCAGGGACCCGCTTCGCGCAGCCCCGGGATCGGTGGGATCGCGGCCCTGGTCCCGGTGGCCAGCACCACGGCATGCCGCGCCGTGAGCGTGGTCGGGCCCCCCGGACGCTCGATCTCGACGAACTTCTCGCCCGCCAGCCGGCCGTGCCCACGCACGAGTGAGATCCCGGCGCTGTCGAGCCAGCTGACCTGCCCGGCATCGTCGAAGCCGCTGATGAAGGCGTCCCGACGGGCCAGGACCGCGGCGATGTCGAGCTCGCCGGAAGCCGCCTCCCGGCTGCCGGGCACCCTTCGCGCGGCCACAAGAGCATGGACCGGCCGCAGCAGCGCCTTGCTCGGGATGCACGCCCAGTAGGAGCATTCACCCCCCACCAGATCGGCTTCGACGATCGCGACGCTGAGCCCACCGCGCGCCGCCCGGTCGGCGACGTTCTCCCCGGCCGGCCCGGCGCCGAGAACGACGACGTCGTACGTCTGGATGTCCATGCCGCCAGCCTGTCAGAACGGCTCAGATCGAGCTCTGCAGCGCCCCCGCGAGGTCGCTGTCGGCGAAGGAGAAACCGCTGCGCTGCAACACCTGTGGGAGCAGGCGCTGCCCGATCAGGACTCCTTCGGCAGCAAATCCACCGAGCGCGGCCGTCAGCGCGAATCCGGGCACCGGAACGGGCAGCGTCGGCCGGTGCACCGCCTTGCCGAGCGCTCTGGTGAATGCCTTGTTCGTAACCGGCGCCGGTCCGACGAGGTTCACCGGCCCCGCGACGTCGGCGGTCAGCAGGTGCGTGATCGCGGCGATCTGATCGCGCAGGGTGATCCAGCTGTTCCACTGCCGGCCGCTGCCCAGTGGAGCGCCCGCGCCGAGCCGGAAGATCGGCAGCTGCTTGGCCAGCGCCCCGCCCGAGCCGGACAAGACGATGCCGGTACGCAGGTGGACCACCCGGATCCCGGCGGCCTGCGCGGGGGCGGTCGAGGCCTCCCACTGCTGGCACACCTCGGCGAGGAACCCCTGACCGGCCGGCCCGGTCTCATCGGTGAACCGGTCGCCGGTGTCGCCGTACCAGCCGATCCCGCTCGCCGACAGCAGCACCCTCGGGCCGTCTGCGACGGACATGGCGGTGGCAACCGTGGTCGTGCCATCGACCCGGCTGTCGAGGATCAGCTTCTTGTAGGACGGCGTCCAGCGCTTGTCGGCGACACCCGCGCCGGCGAGGTGGATGACGGCGTCGAGGTCGGCGACCGCCTGCGGGTCCAGCCGGCGGGCGGCCGGATCCCAGCCTCGTTCGTCGTGTGCGTCCGCTTGTCCGCGTACGAAGCGCACCACGTCGTGACCCTGCTCTCGCAACGACGCGACGAGGGGCGTGCCGATGAACCCGGACGCGCCGGTGATCCCGATCTTCATGGGTGAATCGTGCCCCGCGGCCAGGTGGGCCGCGACCGGGGCCCCGCGGCGGACTCCGTTCTCGGTGCCGCACACACGCCTCAGCCGGGCGGTGGTGGCACCGAGAAGGGGGGCGGGGGAGGGGCGGGAGCTACAGGCCTAGCTCCGCGGCGAAGTCGCCCTCCTCCAGGCGGGTCTTGACCGTGCCGAGGAAACGGGCCGCATCAGCGCCGTCGACGATGCGGTGGTCGTAGGTCAAGGCGAGATAGATCATCGAGCGTACGGCGACGACCTCGCCGAGCTCGGCGTCCTGCACGACGACGGGCCGCTTCACCACCGCGCCGGTGCCGAGGATGCCGACCTGCGGCTGGTTGATGATCGGGGTGTCGAACAGCGCGCCGCGCGAGCCGGTGTTGGTGAGCGTGAAGGTGCCGCCGCCCAGCTCGTCGGGGGTGACGTTGTTGCTCCGGGTGCGCTCCGCCAGATCTGCGATCTTGCGCGCCATGCCGGCCAGGTTGAGGTCACCCGCTGCGTGGATGACCGGCACGAGCAGCCCGCGGGGGCTGTCGACGGCGATCCCCAGGTGCTCGGCCTCGTGGTAGGTGATGGTGCCGGCGTTCTGGTCGATGCTCGCGTTGAGGACCGGGTGCAGCTTGAGCGCCTCGATCGTGGCGAGCGCGAAGAAGGGCAGGAACGACAGCTTGGTGCCCTCGCGGGCAACGAAGTCGTCCTTGGCCGCGCTCCGCAGCCGGGCGATCCGGGTGACGTCGGCCTCGACCACCGAGGTGAGCTGGGCGCTCGTCTGCAACGACTCCGTCAGGCGCGTGGCGATCACCTTGCGCAGTCGGGTCATCGGCTCGGTCCGTCCGCGCACGTGCGTGGCGGGGGCGGCCTGCACCGCCTGGTCGACGTAGGTGGGCGCCGGGGCAGAGGTCGGTTTCGGCTGCCCCGGCTGAGGGAGCGAAGGGGACTGCGCCGGGGCTGCGGGGGCGGCTGGTGCGCCGGCGGCGGGCTCGGGAGCGTCGCCGCCGCGCCCCTGCTCGGCGGCGTCGAGCACGTCCTGCTTGCGGATCCGGCCGCCGACCCCGGTGCCCGACAGGCTCGACAGGTCGACGCCGTGCTCGGTGGCGAGCTTGCGGACCAGCGGCGTGACGTAGGCGCCCTCGCTGCCCGCTGACCCCGATGGCGCCGGCCGGGCTCCCTCAGGAGCAGCGGGCTGGGGGGCCGGTGCCGGTGGCGTCTCGGCGGCCGTCGCGACAGGCGCCGGTGCCGGCTCGGGCTCCGGCTCGGATGCGGATTCAGGCTCGGGCTCGGGCTCGGGTTCGGGTTCGGGTGCGGCTTCGGGCTCGGCGGGAGCGGCTTCCCCGTCCCCGTCACCCCCCGCACCGTCGTCGATCGTCGCGAGCTCAACCCCGACCTCGACGGTCTCGTCCTCCTGCACCTTGATCGAGCTGACGATTCCGCCTGCCGGAGAGGGAATCTCGGTGTCTACCTTGTCGGTGGAGACCTCCAGCAGGGGCTCGTCGGCCTCGACCCGCTCACCCTCCTTCTTCAGCCAGCGGGTGACCGTGCCTTCGGAGACGCTCTCGCCGAGGCGCGGCATGGTGACGGAGACGGCCATGTGAGCAGGGCTCCCTAGGAGTGGCTGTGGAGGGGCTTGCCGGCGAGCGCGAGATGGGCCTCGCCGACGGCTTCGGACATGGTCGGGTGCGGGTGGATCAGGGCGGCGACCTCGCTCGGCAGGGCCTCCCAGTTGGTGATCAGCTGGGCCTCGGCGATGAGCTCGCCGACCCGGTCGCCGACCATGTGGACGCCGATCACCGGGCCGTCCTTGGCGGCCAGGACCTTGACCGCACCCGCGGTGCCGAGGATCCGCGCCTTGCCGTTCCCGGCCAGGTCGTACGTCGCCTCGACGACGTCGTAGCCGCGCTCCTCGGCGACCTTGCGGGTCAGGCCGACCGAGGCGACCTCGGGTGAGGAGTAGGTGACCCGGGGGACGCCGTCGTAGTCGACCGGGGTGACGGCGAGCCCGGCGAGGCGCTCAGCGACCAGGATGCCCTCGGCGAAGCCGACGTGCGCGAGCTGCAGGGTCGGGATCAGGTCACCGACCGCGCTGATCGTCGGGACGCTCGTCTGGCAGTAGTCGTCGACCTCGACGAAGCCCCGGTTCATCGTCACGCCGACCTGCTCGTAGCCGAGGTCCTTCGACACCGGGCCCCTCCCGATGGCCACCAGCAGCAGCTCCGCCTCGAGCGTCTTGCCGCCCTCGAGGTGCACTCGTACTCCCGTGTCGGTGTGCTCGACCTTCTCGAACCGGGCGCCGAGCTCCTGGACGATGCCCCGCTTGCGGAAGGCCCGCTCCAGCAGCTTGGAGGACGACTCCTCCTCGAGCGGCACGAGGTGGGGCAGCGCTTCGACCAGAGTGACCTCTGCGCCGAATGAGCGCCAGGCCGAGGCAAACTCGCACCCGATAGCACCAGCACCGAGGATCACCACTGAGCCGGGGACGGTGTCCATGCCGAGGGCGTCGTCACTGGTGATGACCCGCCGGTGGTCGACCTCCAGGCCAGGAAGCGAGCGCGGGACCGAGCCGGTGGCGAGCAGCACGTGCTCGGCCTCGATGGTCCGGCCGTCCACCTCGACAGCGGTGGGCGACACCAGGCGCCCGTGCCCGTGCACCACCTCGATCTTGCGGCTCTTCACCAGACCGGTGAGCCCCTTGAACAGGCCCTCGACGACCTTGTCCTTGTACTTGTTGACCGCGGGCATGTCGACCGACTCGAACGTCCCGTGCACACCGAACTGGCCGGCCTCTTTGATGACCTCGACGGTCTCGGCGGAATGCAGGAGGGCCTTGGTCGGGATGCAGCCGCGGTGCAGGCAGGTGCCGCCGACCTTGTCCTGCTCGACCATGACGACGCTCTTGCCGAGCTCGGCGCTGCGCAGCGCGGCCGCGTAGCCGCCGGAGCCGCCGCCGAGGACGACGAGGTCGACCCCATCCGCAGATGTGGTGGCGGTGGGTGTGGCTGCAGATCGGGTCACTGATGAACTCCTCGCTCGTGGCGGTGGTGCGGTGCATCGGCCTCATGGGTTGGCACTCGGCCGATCGCAAGGGCATCCTGTCACTTCTGAAGTACAGGCCTGCACGGCACCCGCCGCATTCCCGAGCGGGCGCCGTGCACCCAGGCAGGGAGAGCACCGTGGGACTGCGCGACCGCTTCCGGCGGCCGCCGAGCCGGTCGGGCTCGGGGCGTGAGGCTCAGTCCGCGGACTTCGACCATCTGAAGGAGTGGGCCGGTAGTCGACGTGGGGTGGAGGGCTTCGTCGAGCCGGAGACCCGGACCACCGCGACGACGCTCGTGCTCGTCGCCACCGACGGTGAGTGGACCCGCCGCCGCGTGCCCTCCCCGAAAGCCGCCTTCGGGTTCGGTCAGAAGGTCGGCATCCCGGTCTACGACGTGGCCGCGGTGGGTTACCCGGTCCGGATGCGGGAGTGGACCGCCAAGCGCAAGGCAGCCGGCCAGACCGGTGTCCCGCCTTCAGATTGATCCACCGCAGGAATGCCGCCCTCAGCCGGGCGCGCCCACCATGACGACGGCGATGCCGCGGATGATCAGCTGCGGGCGGGTTACGGCTTGCCGGTGCCCTCAGGCTTGCCGGCACCGTCTGACTTGCCCGTCACGTCGGGCTTGCCGGTGCCCTCGGGCTTGCCGGCACCGTCTGACTTGCCGGTTACGTCAGGCTTGCCGGTGCCCTCCGGCGCGGTGCTCCCGGGATCGGCTGCCTTGTCAGGCTTGGCTGCCTCGTCAGGCTTGCCGGTCTTGTCGGTGTCCTCGACGTCCTTGCCGCAGTCGCTCTTGGCGGCCTGTGAGACGAGCGCACCGCGACCGGGGCCCTTGGGCAGCGAGTGGACGTACGCCGAGATGTTCTGCCCGTGGGTCTTGGTCGGATCGCAGACGAAGGGAGCTGCGGGAGCCTGCGCGCCGCGCTGGCTCTCGCGCTGCAGCTTGGCGAGCTTGGCCAAGCCGCGTTTCTCGGCGCCCTGGCTGTTCTCGGCGGCCGGAGCGGGCGCCGGGCTCTGCGCGGCCACGGTGTGAACGACGACTGTGCCACCACCGACGACCGCCGCCGTGGCGATCGCGGTGCCGGTGACAAGCACGCCGACCCGGGCCTTGGCTGCGAGCAGGGACATCAGAGGTCGGGACACGTTGCTGAGCCTCTACCTGTTTGGTGAGAAGAGCAAGGGCCTATCGCTACCCAGCGTGAGCGAGATCCTCGAGCAGCTGCACGAAGGTGCGCACTGCGGCTCCGGTCCCGCCGTGCGGGGTGTATCCGTACGCCGCACCGGAGTTGTAGGCCGGACCGGCGATGTCCAGGTGGGCCCAGCGCACACCCTCGGTGACGAACTCCTTCAGGAACAGCCCGGCGCTGAGCATCCCGCCCTCGCGCGGGCCGGTGTTGATGAGGTCGGCGACCTCGGACTCGAGTCCCTTGCGCAGGTCGGCCGGCAGGGGCATCGGCCAGGACGGCTCGCCGGCCCGGTCGGCCGCATCGACCACTGACGCGCGCAGCGCGTCGTCGTTGCCCATCACGGCGGTCGTCCGCGCGCCGAGGGCCACCAGCTGGGCGCCGGTCAGGGTCGCGACGTCGATCAGGATGTCGGGGGAGTCCTCGCACGCGCGGGCGATCGCGTCGGCCAGGATCAGCCGTCCCTCGGCGTCGGTGTTGTTGACCTCCACCGTCTTGCCGTTGCGGAACGTGAGGACGTCGGACGGCCGGATCGCCGCACCGCTCGGCATGTTCTCGGCCATCGGGATCCACGCCTCGACGTCGACGGCGAGACCGAGCTCGGCGACGGCGACGACGGTGGCGAGCACGGCGGCGGCGCCGCTCATGTCGCTCTTCATCTCCTCCATCGCCGCGGCGGGCTTGAGCGACAGGCCGCCGGAGTCGAAGGTGACGCCCTTGCCGACCAGGGCGACCTTGGAGCTGGTGCCCTTGCCCCCGCGGTAGGACAGGTACACCAGGCGAGGGCCGTTCGCCGAACCCTGTCCGACGCCGATCAGTCCGCCGAAGCGGCCCTTCACCAGAGCCTGTCCTTCGAGAACCTCGACGTCCACACCGGCCTTGCCGGCGACGGAGCTCGCCAGATCGGCCAGCTCGGCGGGGTGCAGGTCACTCGGCGGGGTGTTCACCAGGTCGCGCACCAGCAGGACGGCGCGGGTCACGACCTCGGCCCGCCTGACAGCGGCCCGGAGCACCTTGCTCTTGGCGTCGGGGACCAGCAGGACGAGCTCGCGCACCGGTTCGCGGCGATCTGCATCCGAGCTCGCGTCTCCCGCCGCGGTGCGGTAGCGACCGAACGCGTAAGCCCCGAGCAGCGCGCCCTCCCCGGCCGCGCGTACCCCCGAGGCCGGCTCGCTGCCGCACACCGCCAGGGTCAGGGCGACCCTGCCCGAGCCGGCGAGGTCACGCACCGCCGCCCCCGCCGCCCGGCGCAGCAGCTCGCCGTCGTACGTCCCGTCGCTGGCCACCGGGCCGAGCCCGATCGCGACAACCACCGGTGCCGTCGTGGCGCCCAGGGTGGCGAGCCGGGTGACCTGCTCGGCCTTGCCGGTGGCGCCGAGTCCGGTCAGGGCGGGCAGCAGGGCCTTGCCGAGGGCCTGCGCGATGCTGTCGGCGCCGGCGGCCAGCACCAGGCCTTTCGGTCCCCGGGCCACGCCGATCACGACGGCGTCGACCTTCGCGGCGGCAGCGGACGCGCTGGACAGCGAGAGAGAGGTCACGAGACCGACGCTACCGGGGGCCGTCGTGACAACTCGGTGACATCGCATCGCACGAGTGGTGGGCCCTACCGGGCTGGGGCAGGGTCGACGGAGCGATGTTGGACCGCCAGGAGAGGGGAAGGAGCCGCGCTATGAACCTGCCCGCTCCACGCTCAGCGCGTCGGCGACGCCGCGGCCGACCCACTCACCAGAACTCGCGCCTGCGACGGTCGTGACCATCCGCACGCGCGAGGACGTCGCCGCGCACGTCGACGCCGCCATCCACTTCGGCGTCCCCGGCGTCGTCGGTGCCGAGCTCGAGTGGCTCGTCGTCGATCGGCCCTGCGCGCGGACACGGCCCGGCCTCGAACGCGTGTCGGCGGCTGTCCAGGGAGCCGGTGCGCTGCCCGGGGGCAGCGTGCTGTCGACCGAGCCAGGCGGGCAGCTGGAGTTCTCATCGGCGCCGCAGCAGGGACCGGGGGCCGCTGTGCGCGCGCTCGCCGCCGATGTCGACGCCGTCCGGGCCCCGCTGTCCGCCGCCGGAATCGGGATGAGCGGGATGGGCGCCGATCCCTACCGTCCGCCGGTCCGGCTGGTCGAGAGCTCTCGCTACGACGTGATGGAGGCCTTCTACGCCCGGATGGGGGAACCGTGCACGAGCGCCGGCCGGGCGATGATGTGTTCGTCGGCGGCGGTGCAGATCTCGCTCGATGCCGGTACGGCCGGCACGGGCGTCCAGTCGGCTGGGCAGCGGTGGCAGCGCGCCCATGCGGTCGGCCCGGCGCTGGTCGCCGCGTTCGCCTGCTCGCCGGTTCTCGAGGGGGTCCGCACCGGCTGGCAGTCGACCAGGCAGCGCTTGTGGGCTGACATCGACCCTTCCCGCACACGGCCGCCGGACCCCGATCTCGGCCCGGTCGAGGCACTCACCGAGCTCGCCATGTCGGCCCAGGTCATGGCCGTCTGCGACGGGGCGCGGGACTGCCGGCCAGGTCCGCGCGGCGCCAGCTTCGCCGAGTGGATGGCCTCGGGCGGCCGGAGCACGGCCGAGCTGGACTACCACCTGACCACGCTGTTCCCGCCGGTGCGGCTGCGCGGCTGGCTCGAGCTGCGCTATCTCGACATGCTGCCCGATCCGCTCTGGCAGGTGGCGGTCGCGGTGGCGGCCGCGGTGCTGGACGACGACCGCGCCGCCGACGCCGCCCGAGCCGCGTGCGCCCCGGTAGAGGGGCGCTGGCGGGACGCCGCGCGGCTGGCCACCCGCGATGCCGACCTCGCCGCAGCAGCCCGCGGTTGCCTGCTCGCAGCTGCCGAGGCGCTGCCCCGCATGGGCGCAGCCGACCTCGTACCCGCCGTGCTCGGATATCTCGAGCGCTACACCGCTCGCGACCGGTGCCCGGCCGATGACGTGCTCGAGGCGCACCGCGCCGGCGTGCCCGCCGCGGCCCTGCTCGCCGGGGCCATCCAGGTGTCGGCATGAGCGTCACCCAGCCCGCCCCGCCGGCCGTCGACCGCATCCGCGCGGACCGCATCGTTGCGGAGCTGAAGGCGAGCCGGGACCGCTCGCTCGCCCTGCTCGCTCCGCTGGACGAGGCCGAGCTGACCCGGCAGGTCTCGCCGCTGATGTCGCCGCTCGTCTGGGACCTTGCCCACATCGGCAACTACGAGGAGTTGTGGGTGCTCCGGGCGGTCGGGGGGATCGAGCCGCTCCGGCCCGAGATCGACTGTCTTTACGATGCTTTCGAGCAGCCGCGGGCCATCCGCCCGACGCTGCCGATCCTCGGGCCGGCCGCCACCCGGGCCTACCTGTCCGGCGTGCGGTCCTGTGCCCTCGACATTCTCGAGCGCACTGCCCTGGACGGCTCACCGCTGGTGCGCGACGGCTTCGTGTTCGGCATGGTCGTACAGCACGAGCACATGCACGACGAGACCATCCTCGCGACGCTGCAGCTGCGCGGCGGCCCGCGCACCCTTGCTCCCGACCAGCCGCTCCCGAGCGGCCGTGCGGTGCCTGTTCACGACGACGTGCTGGTCGCGGGCGGGTTCTCGGTCCAGGGCACGAGCACCGATCCGTGGGCGCTGGACAACGAACGGCCCGCGCACCGCGTCGATCTCCCGTCGTTCCGGCTCGACCGGGTGCCGGTCACCAACGCAATGTTCGCGCGCTTCGTCGATGCGGGCTGCTACGCCGATCCGCGCCTGTGGAGCGAACCGGGCTGGGCCCACCTGCGGGAGTCGGGCCGCACCGCCCCGATGACGTGGCAGCGCGACGGGGCCGGCGGTTGGACGTGCACCCGGTTCGGCGAGACCGAGGCGGTCGAGCCTGACGCCCCGGTCGAGCACGTCTGCTGGTACGAAGCGGACGCCTACGCCCGCTGGGCCGGCCGCCGGCTGCCCACCGAGTCGGAGTGGGAGAAAGCCTGTGGCTGGGATCCTTTCGCGCAGCGGCTGCGGCGTTATCCTTGGGGCGAGGAGGACCCCACACCGGAGGTGGCCAACCTCGGCCAGCGGGCGACCCGCCCGGCTCCGGTCGGCGCCTACCCCGAGGGCGCATCGGCGTACGGCGTGGAACAGCTGGTCGGCGATGTGTGGGAGTGGACGAGCTCGGGCTTCGACGCCTGGCCCGGCACCCGCCCGTTTCCGTACCGGGAGTATTCCGAGGTGTTCTACGGCGGCGACTACCGCGTGCTGCGCGGCGGGTCATGGGCGACGCACCCGACCGCGGTGCGCACCACCTTCCGTAACTGGGATCTGCCCGTGCGACGGCAGATCTTCAGCGGGTTCCGCACTGCTGTCGATGTGTAGGGCCGTCGATGTGTAGGCATGCGGCCTGGTTGGGTCGGCCCCGCACGCTGCGGGATCTTCTCGTCGACCCGCCGTACGGGCTTGTGCAGCAGTCCTTCTCGCCACGCCGACAGCGCTACGGCACCGTCAACGCCGACGGCTTCGGGGTGGGGTGGTTCTCGGCTGAGCGGACCGCGCCGGCTCGCTACCGACGGGCGGTGCCGATCTGGTCGGACCCGTCGTTCGCGTCGCTCGCCGGGGTGGTGCGCTCGGGGTGCGTGCTCGGCGCGGTGCGCTCGGCGACGGTCGGCGGTCCGGGCGGGGAGGAGGCGTGCGCGCCGTTCCTGCTGCCCGGGGGGGTGCTGCTCTCGCACAACGGTGCGGTGCCGGTCGCCGCGATCGCGCCGCTCGTGTCACCGGCCGCGCTGGGGGCTGTCGGCTCGACCGTCGACAGCGCCTTTGTCGCGGCATCGGTCGCGGACCGCCTCGCCGGACCGTCCGGCGGGGGGCTCGCCGCGGCGCTTGCCGCCACTGTGAGGGCGGTCGCGGCCGTCGCCCCGGCGGCGCGGCTGAACCTGCTCGCCACGGACGGGGCCGTGGTCGCGGCGACGACCTGGGGCGACACCCTGTGCTTCCGGATCGCCGACGGGGGAGTGGCGGTTGGCTCGGAGCCCTCGGATGACGAGGCCGGCTGGACCGATGTCCCCGACCGCAGCCTGCTCGAGCTCTCCGGTGACGGATGCACCGTCACCGCTCTTTCGGAAGGTGTCCGATGACTCGGCTCGACCGCCACCTCGGCCCCGACGCGATGCGCGAGGCTCTCGAGGCCGACGTGCGGGCCGGACTGACCGCGACGCCGAAGACGCTTCCCCCCAAGTGGTTCTACGACGCCAGGGGATCAGCCCTGTTCGACGAGATCACCCGGCTGCCGGACTACTACCCCACCCGCAGCGAGCGGGCGGTCCTCCGCGAGCGGTCGGCCGAGATCGCCGAGCTGACCGGCGCGGACACCCTTGTCGAGCTCGGAAGCGGCACGTCGGAGAAGACCCGGCTGCTTCTCGACGCCCTCTCGGCCGCCGGAACGCTGCGGCGCTTCATCCCGTTCGACGTCGACGAGTCGGTCCTCACGATGGCCGGGAAGTCGATCGATCAGGAGTATCCCGGCATCGAGGTGCACGCTGTCGTCGGCGACTTCGAGCACCACCTGTCGCTGATCCCCGCCGGGGGCCGGCGCCTGTTCGCCTTTCTGGGCGGGACCATCGGCAACCTGCTGCCGGCCGAGCGCGCGTCGCTGCTGTCGAACCTCGCCTCCACGATGGCCTCCGGTGACGCCCTGCTGCTCGGCACCGACCTCGTGAAGGACCCGGCCAGGCTGATCGCGGCTTACGACGACTCGAGTGGTGTCACCGCCGACTTCAACCGCAACGTGCTGCGTGTCGTCAACCGCGAGCTGGACGGGGACGCCGACGTGGATGCCTTCGCTCACGTAGCGGTCTGGGACGCCGAGCAGGAGTGGATCGAGATGCGCTTGCGGTCGCTGCGGACGCAGACCGTCCGGCTCGAGGCGCTCGACCTCGACGTCGAGTTCGCCGAGGGTGAGCTGCTGCGTACCGAGATCAGCGCGAAGTTCCGCTCGGAGCGGGTGCTGGAGGAGCTCAGCGAGGCCGGTCTGCTGCTGTTGCGGTGGTGGACCGACGAGGGGGGCGAGTTCGGCGTCAGCCTGTCGGTGAAGAGCTGACGCACGAGAGGCCGCCAGGCGGAGCCAAGCTGCCCAGCTGGTGCGTGACCCCGTTGGCCCGCCCGCCCGCCCAGCCCCCAGCCCCCAGCCCCCAGTCCCCAGCCCTCGCTGATCATGCAGTTGTTGCTCGCCTGCTGAGCGTGAGGGGTGTGCAGTAACTCCATGATCAGCGCGGGGTTTGGGGTGGCGGCAGACTGCGACCCATGAACCTGCCGTGGATCGACGACCGCGTCCCGACGACGGTCGTGCACCTGGACGTCGCGGGCGCCGGGCGGCCGTCCCGGGCGGTGCTCGCCGCCGAGATCGCCCATCTGCAGGCCGAGGCGGAGGGCGGCGGCTACGTCGCGCAGTCCCACGCCGAGCCCGCCGTCGATGCCGCCCGGGCGGCGCTCGGCGCGATGGTCGGCCTGACCGGCGACGACGTCTGCTTCCTCGACGGAGCGGGCACGGCGTTCGCGACCCTCCTGGCTGCCTGGCCGCTGCCACGCGGCGCCCGGATCGGGATGGTCCCCAGCGAGTACGGCGCCAATGCCCGGGCCCTTCGCCGGCTGGCGCCCGAGCGCGGCTGGCAGCTGGTGGTCCTGCCGGTTGACGAGCTCGGTCGGATCGTCGATGTGCCGGCCGATCTCGACCTGCTGACCTTCCCTCAGGTGGCCAGCCAGCGCGGCATCGCACAGCCGGTCGGCGAGGTCTTCGACTCGGGTGCGCCGCTGCTGCTCGACGTCGCGCAGTCGCTCGGTCAGGTCGAGGTGCCGCCGGGGTGCGCGGCCTATGTCGGCACGTCGCGCAAGTGGCTGTGCGGCCCGCGCGGTGTCGGCTTCGCGGTCGTCGACCCGGTCGTGCAGGCCGCCCTCGTCGAGCCACCGACACTTGCGCCCACGCATGGCTCGGGGATGCGGCGGTGGGAGGCGCAGGAGGCCCATGTCGCCGGCCGGGTCGGCCTGTCGGTGGCTGCGCAGGAGTGGACTCCGGAGCTGTTGCCGGAGATCCACCGGCTTGCCGCGCAGCTGCGCGCGCAGGTGGCGGACACTCCTGGCTGGCAGGTCCGGGAGCCGGTGGACGAGCCGACCGGGATCACCACGCTGTCCGGGGGTGACCCGGTGGCGACACGGGCCGCCCTGCTCGCCGACGGCTTCGTCACCTCCGCGATACCGACGAGTCGCGCGGACGACCTCGCCGGGCCGGTGCTGCGCATGTCCACCGCCGCCTGGGTGCGCGACGACGAGCTGGAGCGGCTCGCCCGGACGCTGGCTCGTCGTACGAAGTAGGTTCCGGCAGATGAGCGCTCTGCAACAGGGTCCGCTGCATGACCGTCATGGCGCCCTCAGCGCCAAGCTCGCCGACTTCGGCGGCTGGCACATGCCGATCGAGTACGCCGGCGGCGGCGTGCTCAAGGAGCACCACGCGGTGCGCGAAGCGGTCGGTCTGTTCGATGTCAGCCACCTTGGCAAGGGGTCGGTACGCGGCCCGCGGGCGCTCGAGTTCGTCAATGACCGGCTCACCGGCGACCTGCGCAAGATCGGCCCGGGACGGGCGCAGTACACCCTGTGCTGCAACGAGAAGGGCGGAGTGGTAGATGATCTGATTGCTTACGTGCGTAGCGAGGACGACGTCTTCCTCATCCCCAATGCCGCGAACTCGAGCCAGGTTGTCGCCCGGCTGGCCGCGGAGGTGCCCAGTCATCTGCTCGTCGAGGACCTGCACCGCAGCCTCGCGGTGCTCGCCGTGCAGGGGCCGCGCAGCGCTGAGCTCCTCGCGGCGCTGGGCCTGCCGGTCGAGCACGGCTACATGTCGTTCGTCTCGGTGGACTGGCAGGGCCTCCCGCTCGTCGTCTGCCGCAGCGGCTACACCGGTGAGCTGGGCTTCGAGCTGCTGCCGCGATGGGCGGACGCGGGCCGCCTATGGGATGCCTTGCTCGAGCAGGGCGCGCCGCTCGGAGTGCTGCCGTGCGGGCTCGGCGCCCGCGACACCCTGCGCACTGAGATGGGCTATCCCCTCCATGGGCAGGACCTTTCGCCGGAGATCACCCCCGTACAGGCAAGGTCGGGTTGGGCCGTCGGGTGGGACAAGCCGCGCTTCTGGGGGCGAGAGGCGCTGCTGCGTGAGAAGGAGGCTGGGCCGCGGCGCCTGCTGCGCGGCCTCGAGTCGCTCGACCGCGGCATCCCTCGCGCCCACATGGGCATCTCCCGCGACGGACAGCGGGTGGGGGAGGTCACGAGCGGGACGTTCTCGCCGACCCGCAAGCTCGGCATCGGCCTCGCCCTGCTCGATGCCGTCATCGGTGAGGGCGACGAGGTCGAGGTCGACATCCGCGGTCGCGCCTCGAGGATGCGTGTCGTACGACCGCCCTTCGTGCCGTCGCGGGTGCGCTGACCGGTGACCCGGATCCTGCTTCTCGGGCTGATGGCTTCGGGCAAATCGACTTTGGCAAAGGCTATTTCGAACTTGTCGGGCTGGCCGGCCATCGACAACGACGTGCTGCTGGAGCGCGCTACCGGATCGACTGCGGCGCAGCTGCTCGCGACCCACGGCGAGCAGCATCTGCGGGCCGCGGAGTCGGACGTGCTCACCCTGACCCTGTCCCTGCCCGCGCCGATGGTGGCAGGGGTTGCCGCCGGAACGGTGCTCGATCTGCACAACCGCGAGCGCATGCGGTCCGGCGGGCACGTCGTCTGGCTGCGCACGCCCGTGTCGACGCTCGTACGCCGGGTGTCCCGCCCCGGGCACCGGCCCTTCGTGACCGACGATCCCGCGGCTGTCCTTCGCGCGATGGCCGCCGAGCGCGAGCCGCTGTTCGCAGAGATCGCTCACCAGGTGCTCGACATGGACTCGCTGAGGCCGGCATCGGCCGCGCGCCAGGTCCTCGATGCCGTCGCGTTGCGCAGCTGAGTACGCAAGGATGCCCCTCATGGTCTGGAGTTGGCGCTATGAGGACGCGGGCGGCGCCGTGGTCTCGCCCGCCGAGTCGGCGCCTGCGCAAGAGCCGTTCCCGAGCCAGGCAGACGCCGAGAGCTGGGTGGGGGAGTTCTGGCGCGAGCTGCTCGAGGCCGGCGTCGCGCAGGTCACGTTGCTGGAAGGGGACCGGGAGGTCTACGGCCCGATGGGGCTGAACGTCTGACGGTGCGATCGTCCGGCTCACCGGATCGGGACTGACCCGATGTGCCCACCAGGCCGCGACACGCCCGGCGCAGGGGCGGCTTCGGTGGCGGTCCGCTGGGTGCCGACCTACGGGCGGCGGGCCGGGCTCAGCGTCTTCGCCGGGTCGCGCTCCACGACGTCACCGAGCACCTCGTCGATCGCGGCGAGCAGGTCGGCGTCGAGCGTGCGCCCGGCCGCAGCAGCGTTCTCGCGTACCTGCTCCGGACGTGACGCCCCGATGATCGCGGAGGCGACGTTGCTGTTCGACAGCACCCAGGCGATCGCCAGCTGCGCGAGCGAGAGCCCGGTCTGCTCGGCGAGCGGGGTGAGCTGCTGCACCTTGGTGAGCACCTCGTCGCGTAGCCAGCTCGAGATCATGTCGGCGCCACCGCTCTGGTCGGTGGCCCGCGACCCGGCGGGCAACTCGGCACCCGGCTGGTACTTGCCGGTCAGCACGCCCTGCGCGATCGGCGACCAGACGACCTGCCCGATGCCGGCCTGCTCGCACACCGGAACCACCTCGGCCTCGATGACCCGCCAGAGCATGTTGTACTGCGGCTGGGAGGACACGATCCGGTCCAGGCCCATCGTGTCGGCGAGCTCCAGCGCCGCCGCGATCTCGGACGCCTTCCACTCGCTGACGCCGATGTAGTGCACCTTGCCGGCCCGTACGAGGTCGTCGAAGGCCCGCAGCGTCTCTTCGAGTGGCGTCTCGTAGTCGTAGCGGTGCGCCTGATAGAGATCGACGTAGTCGGTCTGCAGCCGCTTCAGCGAAGCGTGGCAGGACTCGAGGATGTGCTTGCGGGACAGGCCGCGGTCGTTGCGGCCCGCACCGGTCGGCCAGTAGACCTTGGTGAACAGCTCGTAGGACTCGCGCCGGACCCCCTTCAGTGCCGCGCCGAGGACGGTCTCTGCCTTGGTGGCGGCGTAGACGTCCGCAGTGTCGAAGGTCGTGATCCCCACATCGAGGGCCGCGTGGACGCACGCCGTGGCCTGCTCGGCCTCGACCTGCGAGCCGTGCGTCAGCCAGTTTCCGTAGCTGATCTCCGAAACCATCATGCCGCTGCGCCCCAGGCGCCGGAAGTCCATGCGCCCGACCGTACGTCGCTCAGTCCGGGCGCGGCCCACCGGGGGACACTCGCGCGGGGGGCAGTCGGAAGCGACGGAAGACTGTGGAGCGCAACACGCCGTACCCGATGTGGTTGGTCATCTTGCGCTCGTCCGGGAAGTCGGCGCGCACGTTGCGCCGGATCGCCCCGGCCGTCAGCACGACGTCGGCGATCATCGCGAGGATGCCGGCCAGCCAGACGGTCAGGGCGAGGTCGAGGACCCGCCGGTTGCCCGATATCTGCGCGATGACCAGCAGCAGGGCGAGCGGCAGCAGCAGCACTCCCACGTTCCGCCGGCGGTCGACCGTGTCCCGGACCACCGCGCGGACCGGCCCCGCGTCACGCTTTGCGAGGTAGCGCTCCTCACCCCGGGCGGCGCCCTCCTTCACGCGGGTACGGGAGGCGGCCGCCTGCTCCCGGGCACGCTTGGCCGCCTCCTTCCGCGTCTGCGGCGGTGGTGCGACCGGGCCGGTGCGCCGGCGCTGCGCCTCGCTGCGCTTGGGCGTCGGGCGGCCCTTGCCGGTCGGGGGATTGAGGGAACTCACCGGGCAACTGTAGCGACGCCTTTCACCAGTCAGGGGGGTGTCGCTACAGGCTGCCCTGCCTCCACGGGCCGGTGATGGCGAAGGTGATGCCGGGCGACTGGATGTTCGCGAACAGCCAGTTGCCGTTCTTGGGCTCGAAGACCGCACCGCACCACTCCGCCCCGGTGTAGCTGCCGGGCGCGACGGCCGGTCTGCCGGGTACCCCGCCCGCCGGGATCACCACGGCGTTCTCCGCGAAGGGGAAGATCTCCCCACCCGGGGTGAGGCCGTGCAGGTACTCCAGGCCGCTGCCGTCCTCGCACAGCACGAGCCCACCGCGGGGGCTGACGCAGATGTTGTCAGGCGCGTTCAGCACGCCGGCGCTGGGCGAGACGAAAAGCGCGCGGAACGTCTGGGCGCCCGGGTCGAGCGCGAAGATCTGGCCCTGACCCGCCGGGCCGCCGTTGGTCGACACGACGTAGACGACGCCGTTGCCGTACCAGGCCCCCTCGCCGCGGGAGATGCGCGCGGCGCCCTTGGCTTCCACCTGTCGCCACGTCGACAGCTCGCCCGGCGCCCAGTCGGGATTGTCGACCTTCACCCAGCCGCTGATCCTGGCGGTCGTCCCGGTCGTCCACGGCTTGGTGTCGGTCGTGCCCTCGAGCACCATCGCCTCGAGCAGGCCTTCGGTCATGTCACCGGGCGTGGCCGGCGTGAAGCGGTAGAGCGCCGAGCTGCCGGCGTCCTCGGTGAGGTAGACGATGCCGGTCGCGGGGTCGATCGCAACCGCCTCGTGCGAGAAGCGGCCCATGGCCTTGAGCGGCGTGCCGCTGGCCTTGCCGTCGGCCGGGACGTCGAAGACGTAGCCGTGCCGGGTGCCGTCCGCCGAGACGAGCGTCGTCTCCTCGCAGGTCAGCCAACTGCCCCACGGGGTCGGGCCGCCGGCGCAGTTGCGGATGGTTCCGGACAGCGAGGCGTGATCGCGCACCAGCGCGCCGGCATCCGGGTCGAAGACCAGCGTCGTCGTGCCGCCGGCGCCAGCCGGGTCGTAGGTCGCATCGTCGGTGCCCGGGAGGAAGGGTGCGCCGGCGCCCTTCTCGTGGTTGCGCACCAGGTGGATACCGGCGTCAAGGCGGAACGCTGCCATGCCGTCGTGGGCCCCGGGCGTGGCGATGCCATCGGACATGACGTCGCCGGTCCAGCCGAAACTGAGGTATTCGAACCCGCGGGGAAGCTTGAGCAGCTCGAGCCCGGTGGTCTGGTCCCGCACCGGGGACAGCGGGCCGTAGCCCGCGCCCGAGACGGCCGGCTTCGCGCCGGCCATCCTGGCGGCGTAGGCCTCGAAGGGTCCGGCGAGGGCCACTGCGGCGGCGACGACGGCGGAGCGGCGGAACAACGTACGACGATCAAGGCCCATGGGCTCGATCTCGGTGGACATGTCTCTCCAGGGGGTGAGGGGTCAGCTAGACCTCTCCCACGCTGTCCATCGCTCCTGGCTCGCAGACGACGCCGAGGTGAACGTGGGGCAAAGTGCCGCCGAAGGCTGGGGGCGGGCCGGTCAGGGCGAGATCAGGGCAGGGCGAGCATCTGGTCGAGCGCTGCCTTGGCGTAGCGCGCGGTCTCCGGCTCGACGGTGATCTGGTGAACGACCCGACCGGCGACCAGCGACTCGAGCGTCCACACCAGGTGCGGCAGGTCGATGCGGTTCATCGTCGAGCAGAAGCAGACCGTCTTGTCGAGGTAGACGACGGTCTTGTCCGGGTGCGCCTTGGCAAGCCGGCGGACCAGGTTGAGCTCGGTACCGATCGCCCAGGAGCTGCCGGCGGGCGCGGCATCCAGGGTCTTGAGGATGAAGTCGGTCGAGCCGACGAGGTCCGCGGCCAGCACGACGTCGTGCCGGCACTCCGGGTGGACGAGGACGGTCACGCCGGGCACCCGCTCGCGCACCTCCCGGACCGATTCGACGGTGAAGCGACCGTGCACCGAGCAGTGGCCCTTCCACAGGATCACCGTGGCGTCGCGAAGCTGCTGGGCCGTGAGCCCGCCGCCGGGTCGGTGCGGGTCGTAGACGACGCAGTCCGAGAGGGCGAGGCCGAGCTCCCGGACGGCGGTGTTGCGGCCCAGGTGCTGGTCTGGCAGGAACAGGATCTTGCGGGGCCGGGTGGGGTCGTCGTGCGTCAGCGCCCACTCGAGCGCGCGGCGGGCGTTCGAGGACGTGCAGATGGTGCCGCCGTGCCGGCCGGTGAAGCCCTTGATGGCGGCGCTGGAGTTCATGTAGCTGACCGGGACGGTGTCCTCGGCGACTCCGGCGGCGAGCAGGTCCTCCCAGCACCGTTCGACCTGCTCGAAGCTGGCCATGTCGGCCATCGAGCACCCGGCGGCGAGGTCCGGCAGGAGCACCGCCTGCTGCGGCCCGGTGAGGATGTCGGCCGCCTCGGCCATGAAGTGCACGCCGCAGAAGACGAGGAACTCCGCCTCCGGGCGGGCCGCGGCCTGCTGGGCGAGGCGGAAGCTGTCACCGGTGACGTCGGCGAAGGCGATCACCTCGTCGCGCTGGTAGTGGTGACCGAGCACGAACAGCCGGTCACCCAGGGTGGCCTTGGCGGCAGCTGCGCGGGCGACCAGTGTCGGGTCCGAGGCAGCCGGGAGCTCGCCCGGGCAGTCGACGCCGCGTTCGGAGTCCGGGTCGCTCTGCCGGCCGAGCAGCAGCAGGGCCAGCGGGGTCGGCTCGACACCGGGCATCAGATCGCGTGCGGTAGTCGTCACGGGAGGGCCTCTCGTCCGGCGGCCGGGATAGCGTCGCACAGACGATAACACCTCGGACGACGGCAGCCTTCCCGGCGACGTCGGCGGGGGACGACGACGGGGTTCGCGCTGTCCCGTCCCGTTCCATCCCGGTTCACCGGCTGTTCAGACAATGGGGCAGGCCCCGCCACCTCCCCTGCCTACCGTCCGTCACACCCCGGCGGAACGGCCGCCGGAAGCGTTCAGGGGAGATGCTGCATGACCGAGCTGACCGACCGACCCGCCGCGGCGCACGCCGACGCCGCGTTCGACGCCGACGACCTGCCGTCGAGTCCGGCCACCACGCCGCACTTCGCCGAGGTGGTGCAGTCGCGGATGTCGCGCCGGACGGTGCTGCAGGGCGGCATGCTGGCAGCGGCCGGCTTCCTGACCACCTCGCTGGTCGACACCCCCGCCGCGCAGGCCGCACCCGGGGCGAAGGGCCGGCCCGCCGTGCCCCCGAGCACCGGCCTGCTGGGCTTCACACCGATCCCGCCCGGTTACGGCGACGAGGTCGTCGTGCCGGAGGGCTACAGCGCGGTGCCGTTCATCCCGTGGGGGACGCCACTGCAGCCGAGCGGTCCGCGCTTCGTACCGGGCACGCCAGACCTGATCGGCACCGGCAACACCGCCGCCGAGCAGGAGCAGCAGGTCGGCATGCACCACGACGGGATGCACTTCTTCCCCCTCGGCGAGCGCAAGCAGGCGAGCCGGCACGGCCTGCTCGTGGTCAACCACGAGTACACCGACGAGTACTACCTGCACACCGGCACGTTCACCGAGTTGACCCCCGAGCAGTACACCCCCGACATGGTGCGCAAGTCCCAGGCCGCGCACGGCGTCGGCGTCTACGAGGTGCGGGCCAACCGGCACGGCAGCTGGCGGCTGATGCCGTCGAAGCTCAACCGGCGGATCACGGCCAACACGCCGATGACGTTCTCGGGCCCCGCCGCCGGCAGCCCGCTGCTGGTCACCGGCGCCCCGGCCGACGGCACCAACCCGGTCGGCACCATGAACAACTGCGCGCACGGCTACACGCCGTGGGGCACGTACCTGACCTGCGAGGAGAACTTCAACGGCTACTTCCGGGTCGACGCCGGCGCCTACACCGCCTCCCAGCAGGCACTGAACTCGAGGTACGGCGTCGGCGGCGACCGCTTCAACTGGGCCACCCAGGACGACCGCTTCGTGGTGACCGCGGCCCGGCCGAACGAGCCGAACCGGTTCGGCTGGGTCGTCGAGATCGACCCCTTCGCGGCCTCCTCGACCCCCGTGAAGCGCACGGCGCTCGGTCGGATGAAGCACGAGGGCGCTTACATCCACGTCGCCGACAACGGCCACGTCGTCGCCTACATGGGCGACGACCAGGTCAACGAGTACGCCTACAAGTTCGTCAGCGCCCGACCGTGGCGGACCATGGTGCTCGCCGGCCAGAGCCCGCTCGACGAGGGCACCCTCTACGTCGGCCGGTTCAACGACGACGGAAGCGGCGCCTGGCTCCCGCTGGTGCACGGCACCGGGCCGCTGACGACGGCGAACGGCTTCGCCGATCAGGGCGACGTCCTCGTCAGGACCCGGCAGGCCGCCGATGCGCTCGGCGCGACCCGCATGGACCGCCCGGAGTGGACCGCCGTCGATGAGCGGACCGGCATGGTCTATCTGACGCTGACCAACAACACCTCGAGCAGCAAGGTGGTCAACGCGGCCAACCCACGCAAGCCCAACCCCTGGGGTCAGATCATCCGTTGGGAGGAGCGGGGTGGGGACCACACCTCCACGTCGTTCCAGTGGGACCTGTTCCTGCTCGCCGGTCCGGGCGGGGGCGCCGACGGCTCGACTGTCGACACCGAGGACGCGTTCGGCTCACCCGACGGCCTCTGGGTCGACCCGGACAGCCGGGTGTGGATCCAGACCGACGGCCGGCAGCCGGCAGCGGCCAACAACCAGATGCTCGCCGCCGCCCCGACCCCGCTGACCTCCCCGGCGCGGCCTGACGTGCGGCGCTTCCTGACCGGTGTCATCGGCTGCGAGGTCACCGGCGTCATCACCACACCCGACCAGCGCACGATGTTCATCAACCTGCAGCACCCCGGCGAGGACGGCGGAAGCACCTGGCCGCAGGACGACGGCCTCGCCACGCCGCGATCGGCGACCGTCGTTATCGTCAAGGACGACGGCGGCGTGATCGGCACCTGACCGCTGGTACGACGACCGACGGCCCGCTGCGCTCCACGCGGCGGGCCGTTGGTCTGTCCCGTCTCACTAGGCTGACCGGGTGCGGGTCCTGATCGCCCCCGACGGCTTCGGGGGCACCCTGAGCCCGGTCGAAGCGGCCGAGGCCATCGCCGCCGGCTGGCGGACCGCGGCGCCGGACGACGACCTCGATCTCGCGCCGCTGTCCGACGGGGGCCCCGGCTTCGTCGAGGTGCTGGCCGCCGCGCGGCCGGGCGCGATCCGGCGAGCGGTCCGGGTGCAGGACGCCCTGGGCCGCCCGGTCCGGGCCGAGCTCCTGCTGGACGGCGCCACCGCCTACGTCGAGAGCGCTTCGGCCTGCGGCCTGCACCTGCTGACCGACGGTGAGCGAACCCCGAGAGCCACCACGACGTACGGGGTGGGGCAGCTGCTCACCGAGGCGCTCGAAGCCGGCGCAGGTCGCATCGTCGTCGGACTCGGCGGCAGCGCGACCAACGACGGCGGCGCCGGGATGCTGGCCGCGCTCGGGTTGGCCTGCCACGGCGCGGGCGGCGAGCGGCTGGCACCAGGCGGCGCAGCGCTGAGCGGGCTCGCCCGGCTCGCGGGTCGGCCAGATCCGCGGCTGGCCGACGTGGAGCTGATCGCCGCGACCGACGTCGACAGCCCGCTGCTCGGCCTGCGTGGGGCGTCTGCCGTCTTCGGACCGCAGAAGGGCTCGAGCCGCGAGGACGTCGCCCTGCTCGACGGCGCACTTCACCGCTTCGCCGATGTCCTCGAGGCGCACCTCGGGGTGTCGGTCCGCGAGCAGCAGGGCGCCGGCGCGGCCGGCGGCCTCGGCGCCGCGCTGCTCGCCCTGGGTGCCCGCCGCGAGTCGGGCATCTCGCTGGTCCAGCGACTCGTCGGCCTGCCGGCGCGGGTCGCCCGCGCTGAGCTCGTCGTCACGGGGGAGGGGACGCTCGACGGCTCCAGCCTGTCGGGCAAGGTGGTCTCAGGTGTCGCCGCGCTGGCTGCCGCCGAGGCAGTCGTCTGCCTGGTGCTTGCGGGCGCCGTACGGGTGGGTGGGCGCGAGCTGGCCGCAGCCGGCATCGAGGCGGCGTACTCGCTGGTCGAGCAGGTGGGGGTCGAGGCGGCCCTGCTCCGCCCGGCCGAGGAGCTCGCGGCGCTTGCGACCCGGGTCTCGAGGCAGTGGTCTCGGCCCGGACGTGCGACAGTGGAAGGGTCCGGGACGCCACCGTGTTGACTGGACGACACCCGTACGCGATTCCCCGCTCGCTCTCACCGGAGGCCCCGATGACCGCCCCGCAGACCACTTCACCCGAGACCGCCTCCGACACGGCTGTCGGCGTCGTGCTCAGCGACCCCGCCGCCGAGAAGGTCAAGGCGCTGCTCGCGCAGGAGGGCCGTGACGACCTCGCGCTGCGGGTCGCCGTGCAGCCCGGCGGCTGCTCCGGTCTGCGCTACCAGCTGTTCTTCGACGAGCGCTCACTCGACGGTGACGCGGTGCAGTCCTACGCCGACGGCAGCGTCCGGGTCGTCGTCGACCGGATGAGCGTGCCCTACCTCGCCGGCGCGACGATCGACTTCGTCGACACCATCGAGAAGCAGGGCTTCACCATCGACAACCCCAACGCGGGCGGCTCCTGCGCCTGCGGCGAGTCCTTCCACTAGCTGCCGTAGGCGCCGTAGCCCTCGAGTCGGGCGGCAACGGCCGCGCTGATGTCGATGATCCCGCTGCCGGGAGCTGTCACGGGGCGGGTCGGACAGGGGGCGACGGCGCCGAGCACGATGGAGATCTCCCGGCAGTCCTCGACCAGGACGGAGATCGAGTCGGCGTCCACGTCGGCGGGGACTGCTCGAGGCCGGGTCATGCCGCGACGATAGGCAGTTACCGGCGAGTACCCAAGCCGGCTCGGCGCGTCGCGGCGTGCAGCAGGGCGAGCAACCCGTCAGCGGCCTGGCAGTGTCCGGTGAGCGTGGTGACCGACTCGGCCGCTGCCGGGTCCGCGAGCTCGAAGAGCACAGGCCGGCTGGGCGCTCGTTCGAGCAGCAGCGCCACCGCCGCCTCGCCCGGAGTCGGGCCGTCCGGGGCGAGCCCGGCGAGCACGGTCGGGTCGAGCGCGTCGGCCCCGACGGCCAGGGCCGCGTCGCTCCGTCCGGTCAGCAGCAGCCGCGAGGCCTCCGTGAGGGCGTCCAGTCCGGCGTTCGGCCCGCACAGCGTCAGATTGGGACCGGTGGGTCCGAGCAGTGCCGCCAGCTGCCCGGCATGCACGCTCAACACCGTGTTGGGGAAGGCCATCGGAAAGACCCGGTCGGGGCCCTGCTCGGCGGCGACCTGCACGAAGGCGGCCAGCGGGTCGACGCTCGCCCACCGGGTCCCGAGCACGATCGCGCACCGCGCCGCCGCGACCGGTATCCCGGCGGTGCCGAGCGCGTCGGCGCACGCCACCATGGCGAGCCGCGCGGTGCGCGACAGGGGCCGCAGTCCCCGCATCTGCAGGGCGCCGTGCAGCACGTCGTCGGGCACCCGCCCTGAGGCCGGCGCTGCACCGAAGCTGCCACGGCCACCTGCGTACAGCAGGCCGACCCCGGTCACGAACACGGTGACCAGCCGGGGGCGGCCAGGACCGTGACGACGTCGATGCCGCCGAAGGCGTACGCCTGGTTGGCGATGATCCGCAGCGGTGCCTCGCGCGGTTCGTCCGGCACGATGTCCCAGTCCAGGGCCGGGTCCTGCTCGCCGGCGTGCCAGGTCGGCGGGATCACCTGCTGCTGCAGCGCGAGCACCGACAGCACTGCTTCGACGGCGCTGGCCGCACCGAGGCCGTGGCCGGTGAGCGACTTCACCGATGACGCTGGCGGACGAGGCCCGTCACCGAAAACCATATGCAGCGCGGCGATCTCAGCGGCGTCGTTCGCCGGAGTGCCCGTGCCGTGCGCGCAGACCCAGTCGACGTCGCATCGGTCGACCCGAGCATCCTCGATGGCGGAGCGCAGAGCTGCGGCCGCGCCCGCGCCCGAGGGCAGCGGCGCGGTCGGATGGTGGGCGTCGCAGGCGTGGCCCGCGCCGGCCAGCACGGCGAGCTCCTCGGCGCCCCGGCCGGCGGCACTCGAGCGCCGCTCGAGCACCAGGAAGGCCGCACCCTCGCCGAGCACCAGCCCCTGCCGGTCGCGGCCGAACGGCCGGCAGCCGTCGCGGGCGAGCGCGCCGAGCTTGGCGAAGCCGGTGAACGCGGTCCGGCTGAACGCATCGACCCCGCCGGCGAGCACCCGTGTGTGTGCGCCGGACCGAAGGACATCCAAGCCCCAGGCGAGGGCCGAGTTTCCGGCTGCGCAGGCACCGCCCAGGGCCAGCACCCGACCGTCCGCGCCGACGTGTCTCGCGGTGTCTGCCGCAAGGACGTCAGGTGTGCCGGCCAGCAGCTCCGCCGCGCGGTGCGGCAGCGGTGGCCAGGCCCGGGCATCCTCCTCCGGCCAGGTCTCGATCCAGGTCGGTTCGCCCATCGTCGTGCCCACCGCCACCGCCAGACCGGCACCGTCCGAACCGGCGCCGGCGAGCGCATCCTCGGCCGCGAGCCGGGACAGCGCGGCCGCCCGGCCGACCATCGGCCGTCCGGCGCCGTCGCGGTAGGACGACGGCAGCAGCGCGGCGGGCACCTCGGCGCCCAGGCACGTCGCGTAGTCGCTCGTGGAGAACGACCGCACCGGCCGCACCCCGCTGCGGCCGGCCAGCACCGCATCCCACAGCGACGGTGCACCCCGGCCCAAGGCCGTCACCACGCCGATCCCGGTCACGACGACGGGATCGCGCCCGTCGGACCCGCTCACCTGCGGGCGCCCAGCCGCTCCTCGGTCAACGCGGCGAGCGCGCGCAGCGTCGTCGCGCGGATCAGCGAGGCCTCGTCGTAACGGACGCCGAACCGTCCTTCGGCGTGCACGGCGATCTCCATGGCCATGAGCGAGTCGACATCGACCTGCTCGAACGGCGTGTCCAGGTCGACGTCGGCGGGGTCGAGCTCGGCGATCTCGGCGACGAGCTCCCGCAGGGCGTCCTGCAGCGGGGTCACGAGGCGACCAGCTGCTCGTCCGGGGCCGGGGCATAGAGCGCGTGCGCCCGCGCCGCCGCGCCGGGCCCGCCCGACAGGTGGGCGAGCGGGTCGCCGCAGATGCGGTACTGCGAGGCGAGCACCTCGACCTGGCCATCGTCGACGAGTGCGCGGCGCAGCAGGTCGCCCAGCGAAGTGGGCGCCGCCTGCAGCGCTGCCGCCAGTCGCACCACCAGGCGCACGCTGTCCAGGTGCAGGACCGGCCGGACCGCGCCGAGCGACGCGGCGGCGGCTCCGGCGACCACGACCGACTCGCTGAAACTCAGTCCGACCCGCCAGCGGCTCGCGGTCCAGCAGGTCACCGACAGCAACGCCCCGAGCGGGGCGTCCAGGGCGGCGGCAGACAGGTGCTCCGCCCGCAGCCCGCGGTAGGCCGCCCAGCCACCCGGTCGGCCGTGGCCGAGATAGACGGCGAGGCCGAGCCCACCGCCCAGGCCGTGCAGCAGGTCCTCGCGGGTCACTCGCTCGGCGGTCCAGCGGACGACGTCGACATCCCCGAGGTGGCGCTCGAGCCGATCGGCCAGGTGCAGGTAGCGGGCCTCGCGCTGGCCGAGCACCGCGACGGGTGCGGGCGACCTGCGGCCGAGGACTTCCGCCGCGGTGGCAACGGCCAGCGGCAGCTGCGAGGTCACCGGCAACCAGCCGACGGGGACCGGCGCGCCGTCCGCGTCCGGAACGAACAGGCCGGGCAGGACCGTCTGCGGCGAGCGCTGCCGCGCACCGACCAGGAGCACGCCGGCCGCTCCGGCCGGCACCCGGTCCTGCCACCGGGCCGGCGGGCCTTCGGCGGTCAGAACGCGGACCTCCCGGGTCGCGGCGTGCGCCGCCACCAGCGGCGCGAGCGCGGGCAGGGCCTGTGCCGGGGCCAGCAGCACCCAGGCGCCGTCGTTCACGCCGCGCGCACCTCGGCGATGTAGCTGTCGAAAGCAGCGGTGCTGGTCCCGGCCTTGGTCGCCGTGTAGAAGTCGCGCACGATCTGCGCCTGCTGCTCGGGATTGAAGGCCGCCAGACCCTCTGCCTCGTGATCGGCGAGCCCGGTTGCCCCGCCGTAGCTGTAGCCGTCGGTCTGCTGCCCGATCAGGGCGTGGGCCATGTAGACCGGGCCGACCTGCTCGCCCTGCCAGACGTGCATCAGCTCGTGCATGAGCCAGCCCTCCTGAGTCGGGTCCGTGTCGGAGTAGCTGGCCGGGAAGTGGATGATCCGCATGGTGACCACCCCGGTCGGGTTGCCGGTGTTGTTGGCGGCGGCCCAGGACACGAACGATCCCTCGAAGATCTGCACGTCGTCGTAGGGCAGCGTGTCCTGGAACACCGTCTCGGCCCGCGACCGCTCTCCCGCCGTGAGCCCGCGGAACACCCCGAAGATCTCGAGAACGATCGCGACCGCGCCGAACACCGCGCCGCCGAAGACCTCGAGCAGCCCGTCGAGCACCTCCTGCAGCGCGCTGCCGGCGTCTTTGAGGGCCTGCGTGATGCGCCGCTTGTCCTCGTCCCTGAGCGTGAACGCCTCCGCCAGGATGTCCTTCACCTGCGTGCCGAGCTCGCGCAGCGCCTGCATCGTCAGCGCCAGGGCGTTCTGCGGCTGGGTGACCACGGCGACCAGGAGCTGGCCGAGCGTGACGCCGGTGAGCAGGATCGCCTCCACGACCGCGACCACGGCCTCGAGCGCCTTGCCGGCGAACCACGCGACGAGGTCGGCGAGGGCGGCGCCGGCCCGTAGCAGGCCGCGCACGACCGCGGCGACTCCGGGCAGGAAGTCCTTGGCCACCCACGTGAGCAGGTAGCTGATCGAGTTCTTCAGCCTCGCCCACACCTCGCCGAGCAGATCGAGCGCGGCCTGCCCGGCCGCCTTCGCCCAGTCGATGACGTCGCGCAGCCGGCTGCCGATGTCCTCGGCGACCCGGACGACCGCCTCGAGGAAGTCCCGTCCCCGGGCAAGGGCCCAGCTCAGCGCCTCGTCGAGCGCCCGGCGGACGAAGCGGATCGCGAGCACCGCCTCACGCAGCAGCGCCTCGAAGGCGTTTGCCGCCTGGTTCGCGACCCAGTCGAGGATCTCCCCGACAGCCCGACCGGCCTGCAGGATGCCGGTGACCAGCCGGCGGAGCAGGAAGTAGGTGCCCGAAGCCGCCTGCTCCAGCAGGTCGGCCACGGCGACGCCCGCCGCGATCGCGGCCTGGACGAACCGGTAGACCGCCCGGTAGCTGAAGACCACGGCGGCCTTCACGAGCTCCCCGATCGCTGCCCCGGCCGCGACCAGAGCATCGATGGCGGCGTTGAGCGCGGACTGGGCGAGCCGAGCGACCTCCTGGACGATGCGCAGGACGGCGTAGCCGAGGTCCACTGCCGCCTCGACGGCCCGCCGCACCGCGTCCACGCTGAACCGGACCAGCTCGGTGATCAGGTCGCCCAGCGTCCGCCCCAGCTCCAGCACGGCGCGGGCCAGCTGCCGGGCGAGGTTTGCCGCCTCCTGGGCGATCAGGCGCATCACCTCGACGAAACCGCTCGCAACGCTGATCAGCTCCTTCACGACCTCGCGCAGCAGGTCTGCCGCGGTCTGCGCGACCTTGCGCACCACGTCAACGATCTGGTGCCCGAGCTCGACCAGGGCGCGGACCATCCGGCGCAGCAGGCTCAGCGAGGTCTCGACCGCCGCGCGGAGCACCGTCGCGAGGTTGTGACCCAGATCGATCAGCGCCTGGCCGATGCGGCCGAGCACCCCGCCGACCGCGTCGGCCGCCTGACGCACGATGTTGGCGAGAGTCTTGCCGATCGCGATCAGCGCCTGGACGACGTTCTTCACGATGTTCGCGGCCTGGGTGACCAGGAAGGACAGCAGCTCCCCGAGCGTCTGGCCGAGGCTGTCGATCGCCCGGAGCAGCGTCCGCAGCGCTTCGCCGACGAAGGACACCGCGTCCTGCAGGATCGAGAACATGGCCCGGCCGGCGTCGCGGACGGCCTGCACCATCTTGCGGACGAAGTCGTAGCCGTGGGCCAGTGCGGCGCCCAGGAGCTGGCCGATGCTCTGCCCGGCCGCGAGCAGCCCCTTGGCCAGGCTGGTGAGCTTGTCGACCGTCCAGCTGACCACCGAGGCGATGGCCGCGCCAAGGTCCTGGATGGCGTCGCTCACCGCGTCGACGAGGGCGTCGATGGCCTCCTTCACCTCATCGACGATGTCGTTGATGACCTCGACGATGGCGTTGTCCTGCTCGTCGTCGGCGGGAGTGACCGGCTGGGTCTGGAGCTGTGCGCCCAAGCCGGCGATGTGCTCCCAGACCGACTCGAGGGCCGCCTTGTCCTTGCGCCCGGCCGGGGTCAGCACGAAGTCCTTCATCAGCGCCCGGGCATGCGCCGCCGGGAGCTGGCTGATGGCGTGGACGACCCACGGCTCCTGACCGGCGTCGCGGTAGCCCTTCAGCAGCATCCGGCGTTCCTGCTCGCCCCGCGTCGCGACCGACTGGAACACCTGCCGGTGCTGGTCGATGCTCGGCAAGCCGCTCGCGTAGGCGGCCGCCAGCTTGCGAGCGGTGGCGGGTGACTGGGCGAACGCCTCCTGGAAGGCCGGCCCCACCTCCGACGGTGTGGGCTCGGCGAGGGCGACCCGCTCAGCGAGCTCGGCCGCCCCGCTGCGCGAGATGTTGCCCAGCATTGCCACGAAGCGTTCTGCTGCCATGACTCCCCCCAGAGATCATCACGAATGCTGCGCGACAACAGATCACAGTCGCTCGCGTCAGGTCAAGCAGCAGCCCTGCACAGACCGACCTGGCCCGGTGCCGTCGACCGCCGTCAGTACTGTCCCCGCATGCGCATCGCCGTCGCCGGTTCCATCGCCACCGACCACCTGTTCACCTTCGAGGGGCGCTTCGCCGATTCCCTGCTGGTGGCCCAGCTGAGCAACGTGTCCCTGTCGTTTCTTGCCAGCGACCTGCAGATCCGGCGCGGTGGCACGGGCGCCAACATCGCCTTCGGCATGGGGATGCTCGGTGCCCGGCCGTTGCTGGTCGGGGCGGTGGGCAGGGACGGGGCCGACTACCTGAGCTGGCTGCGGGAGCACGGTGTGGACACCGACCACGTACGCATCAGCCCGGACAAGGCCTCCGCCCGCTTCACCTGCACGACCGACCAGGACCACGCCCAGCTCGCCACCTTCTACCCGGGGGCGATGTCGGAGGCGGCGGAGATCGACATCGGCGCCCTGGGCGAGCTCGACCTGGTCGTCGTCGCCCCGGACGATCCCGGCGCCATGCAGCGCCACTCCGCCAGCTGCCGTGAGCGGGGGGTGCCGTTCGCCGCTGACCCGTCCCAGCAGCTGTCGTTCCTGACCGGAGACGCCATCCGGGCGCTGGTCGAGGGGGCGACCTACCTGTTCAGCAACGCCTACGAGGCCGCGCTCATCCACGACAAGACCGGCTGGAGCGCCGACGACGTGCTCGGCCTGGTCGGCACCCGCATCACGACGCACGGGCCGGACGGGATCCGGATCACGCGCAGGGGCGAGGACGAGATCCTGGTCGCCGTGGCGCCGGCTCGCCGGTTGACCGACCCGACCGGCGTCGGCGATGCCTTCCGGGCCGGGTTCCTCACCGCCACCGGGTGGGGGCTGCCGCTCGAGCGCGCCGCGCAGGTGGGCGCCCTCGTGGCGACCCATGTGGTGGAGACGGTCGGCCCGCAGGACTACACCTTCACCCCGGCCGAGTTCCTCGTCCGCTTCGTCGAGGCGTACGGCGGGGACGCCGCCGCCGAGGTGGAGCCCTTGTTCGCGGCCTGAGGAGTCAGACGAGGCGTCGTACGCGGTAGACCGAGCCGATCTCGCGCTCGGTCGCACCGACGTACTCCTGCCGGCGCATCCGGCACCAGGCGGGGATGTCGAGCCGGGCCGCCGGGTCGTCGCTGAGCACGTGGACCTGTTCGCCGACGGCCACCTCCAGCAGCGCCCGCGCCAACTCGATGACCGGGATCGGGCACGGCCGTCCGAGGCAGTCGATCGTCAGGACCGCGCTCACAGCGCCTCCATAGTCACAGGGCCTCCACGCCGGCCTCGCGGCGGAGCCGGGCGACCACCGGCGGGAGCACGGCCAGGAAGCGGTCGATGTCGGCCTCGGTCGTGCCGTGGTGCAGCGAGAGCCGCACGTTGCCGTGGGTCAGCACTCCCATCGCCACCAGCACGTGGCTCGGCTCGAGCGTCGAGGCGGTGCAACTCGAGCCGCTGCTCACGGCGAAACCCTCCCGGTCGAGGGCGGTGAGCAGGGCCTCGCCGTCCACGTACAGGCAGGAGAAGGTGAGCAGGTGGGGGAGTCGGTCGACCGGATCGCCGACCACCTCGACGTCCGGCACAGCCGCAACGATGCCGAGACGCAGCCGGTCGACGAGCGGGCGCAGCCGCGCATCCTCGCCGGCCGCCTCGGCCGCGGCTGCCTGCAATCCGACCGCCGCGGACAGGATCTGCGGCAGGCCGGGAGCCCCGGGGACACGCCCGGCCTCGCGCTCGTCGGTCGGCAGCGGCGAGCGCCAGCGGGTGCCGGTACGGATGGCAAGGACACCGACCCCGGGCGGGCCACCCCACTTGTGGGCGCTCGCGGTCAGCAGCGCCCAGCCGGTCGGGATCGGCGCCCGGCCGGCGCTCTGCGCGGCATCGACGAACAGCGGCACCTCACCGCAGCGCTCGGCGACGGCGTCCACCGGCTGGACGGTGCCGACCTCGTGGCTCGCGCTGATCAGGCAGGCCACGGCGGTGCCGGGACGCAGCGCCGCCCCGAACCCGGCCACGTCCACCCGGCCCAGCCGGTCGACGGGCGCGGCGCTGGCCTCGCCCGCGGCATGCGCCACGGCCGACAGCACGCAGGAGTGCTCGATCGCGGAGTGCACGACGTGCCGCCCGGTGCCTGCGCGTCCGGCGAGCGTGCCCAGCACCGCGAGGTGGGCCGCCTGCGTCCCGGAGCCGGCGAAGCTGACCTCGTCCGGGCGGGCGCCGAGCACGTCGGCCACCGCCTCGCGCGCACCCTCCAGCAGCAGCCGGGCGCGGCGGGCGGCACCGTACAGCCGGGTGGGATCGGCCCAGCCGTCGTCGAGCGCGGCCAGCAGCGCAGCGCGGGCCGCCGGGGCGAGCGGCACCGCCGCCGCCGCGTCGAGGTAGCCACCGTCGGAAGGGGCGCTCATGAGGTGACGGTATGCGCGGCGAGCCCCGGCAGGTGCGGTGAAAGCCGCTGGGCTAGGCTCGCCGCCGTGGGATCAGGGGCCAGGATGCGTGCTGTGTCAGGGTCGATCCCGCGGACGATCCGGCTCGCCACAGTGCTGCTGCCGGTCGGCCTGCTCGCCTCCGGGTGCAGCATGCGGGAGGCCTACGAGAGCACGTTTGCGCTCGGCTTCCCGGACCCCGTCACCGAGCAGGCGGAGAGCGTCTACGAGCTGTGGTTGGGCTCGGTCGCCGCCGCCGCGGTGGTCGGGGTGTTCGTCACCTTCCTGATCCTCTACGCGATGGTGCGCTTCCGGAAGACGGGCGACACGCTCCCGCGGCAGGTCCGGTACAACCTGCCGATCGAGGTGCTCTACACCGCGGTCCCCTTCGTGATCATCGCGGTGCTCTTCTACTACACGACGGTGAGCCAGAACTTCGTCCTCGCCAAGTCGAAGGACGGGGCGGACGTCAACATCGGTGTCGTCGGCTTCCAGTGGAACTGGACCTTCCGGCACGACGACTCAGGGGTCCAGGTCACCGGTGAGACTCGAAAGCCCGCGCAGCTGGTCCTGCCGACCGACACCCGGATCCGCTTCACCGAGACCTCGCCCGACGTCATCCACTCCTTCTTCGTGCCCGCCTTCCTGTTCAAGCAGGACGTCGTCCCCGGTCGGGCCAACACCTTCGAGATCACGATCACGAAGGAGGGGACCTACATCGGGCGCTGCGCCGAGCTGTGCGGGGAGAAGCACTCGGCGATGAACTTCTCGGTCCGGGCGGTCTCCCCGCAGGCCTACGCGGACTACATCACCGAGCTCCAGTCCGACCCGGCCAACTCGATCGGGACCACCGCCGGTGACGGCTCGGTCCGCAGCGCCGAGCAGGCCAAGGAACTGATCGACGGGAGACCCTCATGACCTTGCTCGCGGAGGCCACCACCAGCCCGGTGCAGGTGCGCCGGCCGTCGCCCGGCCCGGGCTCGAAGATCACCAAGGTCCTCACCACCACCGACCACAAGACCATCGGCATGCTCTACCTGTGCACGTCGTTCGCGTTCTTCCTGGCGGCCGGCTTCATGGCGATGCTCATCCGGGCCGAGCTGGGCCAGCCAGGGCTGCAGATCGTCAGCCCGGAGCAGTACAACCAGCTGTTCACCATGCACGGCACGATCATGATGTTCCTGTTCGCCCCGCCGGCGGCGTACGGCTTCACGAACTACATCATGCCGTTGCAGATCGGCGCGCCGGACATGAGCTTCCCGCGCCTGAACGCCTTCTCGTACTGGCTCTACCTGTTCGGCGGGCTGACCGTCCTGGCCGGCTTTCTCGCCCCCGAGGGTGCTGCGTCGTTCGGCTGGTTCGCCTACGCACCCCTGAACGACATCATCCGCTCGCCCTCGATCGGCGCCGACCTGTGGATCGTGGGGCTCGCGGTGTCCGGGCTCGGCACCATCCTGGGGGCCGTCAACTTCATCACGACCATCATCACCCTGCGGGCTCCCGGCATGACCATGTTCCGGATGCCGATCTTCACCTGGAACATGCTGGTCACCTCGATCCTGGTCCTGCTGGCCTTCCCGGTCCTGACCGCGGCGCTGTTCGCGCTGCTGGCCGACCGGCACCTCGGGGCGCAGGTCTACAACCCCGACAACGGTGGGGCGATCCTGTGGCAGCACCTGTTCTGGTTCTTCGGCCATCCTGAGGTCTACATCATCGCCCTGCCCTTCTTCGGGGTGATCACCGAGATCATCCCGGTGTTCAGCCGCAAGCCGGTGTTCGGCTACAAGGGGCTGGTCTTCGCAACGCTCGGCATCGGCGCGCTGTCGCTGACCGTGTGGGCCCACCACATGTACCCGACCGGCGCGGTATATCTACCGTTCTTCGCCTTCCTGAGCTTCCTCATCGCCGTTCCGACCGGCGTCAAGTTCTTCAACTGGATCGGCACGATGTGGCGCGGCCAGCTCACGTTCGAGACGCCGATGCTGTTCGCGATCGGCTTTCTGATCACCTTCCTGCTCGGTGGTCTCACCGGTGTGCTGTTGGCTGCGCCGCCCATCGACTTCCACGTCAGCGACACCTACTTCGTGGTGGCCCACTTCCACTACGTCGTGTTCGGCACCGTGGTGTTCGCCTTCTTCGGCGGCGTCTACTTCTGGTTCCCCAAGCTGACCGGCCGGATGATGAACGACCGGCTCGGCAAGGTCCACTTCTGGACCCTGTTCGTGGGCTTCCACCTCACCTTCCTCGTGCAGCACTGGGTCGGGGCGGAGGGGATGCCGCGCCGCTATGCCGACTACCTGCCGAGTGACGGCTTCACCACGCTGAACATGATCTCGACGGTCGGGGCCTTCGTGCTCGGTGCCTCGACGCTGCCGTTCATCTACAACGTGGTCGTGAGCTTCCGCCGCGGCGAGCGGGCTCTCAGTGACGACCCGTGGGGCTTCGGCAACTCCCTCGAGTGGGCGACGTCCTGCCCACCGCCGCGGCACAACTTCGTGACCATGCCCCGCATCCGCTCGGAGCGGCCCGCCTTCGACCTGCACTTCCCGCAGGTGGCCGGCAAGGCCGACTTCCATGCCTCCCCGGAAGCGAAGTGATTCGGTGAAGGTCGAGGGCTACCTGTTCGCCCTGCTGGCGGCATTCCTGGTGCCGGTGACGGTGATCTACTGGCTGCTGTCCAAGGATCCCACCGGTACGGCGTGCCTGATCATGTCCATCGGGCTCGCCTTCATGGTGGGCTGGTATCTGCTGTTCACCGCGCGCCGGATGGACGCCCGCCCCGAGGACCGCCCGGATGCCGAGATCAGTGAGGGCTCCGGAGAGGTCGGCTTCTTCCCGCCGCACTCCTGGTGGCCGATCGCCATGGCGGGGGCGTTCACTCTCACCATGCTCGGCACCATCATCGGCCCGTTCCTCGTGATGATCGGCGCGGCCACGCTGGTCGTGGCGGCCGGCGGCTTCCTGTTCGAGTACTACGTCGGCGTGAACCGGACGCAGGGGTACACCGTCGGGGCGGTGCAGGCGATGGGGGAGCAGCCGACCAGCACGCGCAAGTTCCTCGGCGAATAGCTCAGGTCGACCGCCGCTGCCGGAGTCGGGCCAAGGGGCCGGCGAGTCGGGGGCGCCGGGCCTGTGGAGGCGGCTGCGCAGCGTGGCGAGGCGGCGGGGTGGCGAGCCCCGAGCCCCGATCCCCCAACCCCCGCCGATCATGGAGTTGTGGCACACCCGTTGAGCGTGCCGGCCGAGCACAAGTTCCATGATCGGCGAGAGGAAGGCGGGGGTCCACCTGCTGTCGGTGCTCCGGCCAGGACAGCGGCACGGGCCGGGGAGCCGGCTACGAGGGTCGGTTCGTCTTGCTGGTCGCTTCGAGCTCGGGCAGCGTCGCTTCGGGCCGCTCCGCTGATCCGTTCTTCGAGCCGTTCTTGGAACCGTTGCGACGGGGCGAGAAGAAGCCGTCTTTATCCGGCGCCGGCTCGACCGCTGCCTTCTCATATCCGGGGCCGAGCGGCGGTGGAGCGCTGTGGTCCAGCGCCTCGGCCTCCACGCCGGTGAGCCCGAGCTGGTAGACGAGCGGCAACGGGACGGTTTCCTCGACGAACTCGCCGGAGGGCAGCCGCCGGATGGTGCCCGACTCGATGCCGTGGTGCAGCAGCTCCTGGTCACTGTGCTGCAGCGCGAGGCACCAGCGCTTGGTGATCACGTAGACCAGCGGCGGCACCACGATCAAGGCAATGCGTCCTGCGATCGTCATGGAGTTGACGTTCACGCCGAAGACCGAGGCGATCACGTCGTTGCCACCCGCGATGACGAGGATGATGTAGAAGGCGAGGGACATGGCGCCGATGGCGGTCCGCACCGGAACGTCGCGCGGACGGTCCAACAGGTTGTGGTAGTCGCGGTCGCGGGTGAAGCGTGCCTCGAGCCACGGGTAGACCATCATCACCGTGAACATCAGCCCGGGCATGATCACTGTCGGGAGCAGGACGTTGAACGGCACCGTGTAGCCGAGGCCGCTCAGCTCCCAGTTGGGCATGAGGCGCAACGAGCCGTCGAGGAAGCCGATGTACCAGTCGGGCTGTGAGCCGGCGGTCACCTGCGAGGCGTTGTACGGCCCGTACAGCCAGATGGGGTTGATCTGCGCCAATCCGCCGAGCGCGGCCATCACCGCGAACACCAGGAAGAAGAAGCCACCGGCCTTGGCGGCATAGGCGGGATAGAGCCGGGAGCCGACCACGTTGTTCTCGGTCCGGCCCGGTCCGGCGAACTGGGTGTGCTTCTGGTACCAGATCATCAGCATGTGGAAGGTGATCAGGCCGAGGATGGCCAGCGGGATCACGAAGATGTGCAAGGCGTAGAGCCGGTCGAGGAACTCTGTGCCGGGGTATTCGCCGCCGTAGATCAGGAACGTGGCCCACGAGCCGATGACCGGAACCGACAAGATGATGCCGTGGAAGATGCGGGCGCCGGTGCCGGACAGCAGGTCGTCCGGCAGTGAGTAGCCGGCGAAGCCTTCGAGCAGACCGAGAACCAGCAGCAGCACGCCGATGAGCCAGTTGAGCTCGCGCGGCTTGCGGAAGGCACCGGTGAAGAACACCCGCATGAGGTGCACCACGATCGCGGCGATGAACAGCAGGGCCGCCCAGTGATGGATCTGCCGCATGATCAGGCCGCCGCGCACGTCGAAGCTGATGTAGAGCGTCGACTCGTAGGCCTGCGACATCGTCACGCCCTTGAGCGGGATGTAGCCGCCGTCGTAGACGACCTCGGTCAGGGACGGTGTGTAGAAGAACGACAGATAGGTCCCGGTGAGCAGCAGGATGATGAAGCTGTAGAGCGCGATCTCGCCGAGCATGAACGACCAGTGGTCCGGAAAGACCTTGTTGAGGCTCTTGCGGACGTAGCCGGCGGCGCCGAGCCGTTCGTCCACCCAGCCGGCCGTGGTGGCGGGCGCCTTTTCCAGACGGCTCATGTCCCACGCTCCCAATAGCTCGGACCGATCGGCTCCGAAAAGTCGCCTTGCGCGATGAAGTATCCCTCGTCATCGACCGAGATCGCCAGTTGGGGAAGGGCGCGGGCGGCCGGTCCGAAGATGACCGTGGCTCCGGTGCTCGCGTCGAAGACCGACTGGTGGCAGGGGCACAGCAGGTTGTGGGTCTGCTGCTCGTACAGCTTGACCGGGCAGCCCAGGTGGGTGCAGATGCTCGAGTAGACGACATGCCCCTTGTAGGCCCAGTCCTGTTGCTCGCCCTCGAGCTTGAGCTCCTCGGGACGCATGCGGATGAGCAGTGCCGGTGAGTCGGCCGCGATCGTGCCGTGGAAGACGTCGGGGAAGACGCTCTCGACCCCGCCGATCTGCAGATCGCCGAGCTTGACCGGAGTGCCGTTCTGGCGGATGAGACGGACCCCCTCGACCCACGAGGTCGTCGCCAGCACCCGCTCCTTGTGCTGGAAGCGCCCGAGGAAGCCGACGAACGGCAACGGCAGCAGCGCGAGCGAGCCGGCTCCGAGCAGCAAGGTGTTGCGCAACAGCTTGCGGCGGGGCAGCCCGGTGTCGGCCAGGCCCTGCCGAAGCGCCTTCGCGGTCGCGGCGCGCTCGTCCGGCGCGGAGCCGAAGGGGTGTCGCTCCTGCACGGCCTCGTCGTCGACCATCAGGAGCTTGGCCCACAGCACCGTCCCGGCGCCGACGCCGCCCAGGGCCATGGCCATGAACACCCCGAGCAGGGGGGTGAAGTAGGCGTTGCCCGGCGCGCCGAACTCCTGCTCCTGGGCGAAGAACGTCACGATGAAGCTGATCACGCCGATCACGGCCAGCAGGAACAGCGAGGCGACCTTGCGTTCGGCGATGGCGGCGTCGCGCTCGCTGAGTGGGGCGTGTGGCGGGTGCGCCGCGGGCTGGGCGGGGTGATCGCTGTGCCGCTGTCCGTCGCCGTGACCGGAGGTGTACAGGTCGGTGCCGCTGCTGCTGTTGGTGTGACTGCTGGAGGAGACGTCGGACCCGCGGGTGTCGCCGGGACCGCTGGCCGAACTGCTCGGCCGGGGTGAGCTCAGCTTTTCGGGCAACGAGCCCGAGTCGGGGTGCTCGGGCCGGTCGTCGCTCATGAGCGGGCTCCGATCCACAGCGTCATCATGATCAGCACCGCGATGCCCACGACCCAGATGACCAGGCCCTCGGTCAGCGGGCCGTAGCGGCCCAGGCTCGCCCCGCCGACGTCCTCGGCTTGCGTGATGTAGGTGACGTAGCGGGTGATCGCCTTCTTCTCCTCGACGCTGAGCTGGTTGTCGCCGTAGCGCGGCATCGACTCCGGGCCGGACTGCATGGCCGTGTAGATGACGCGCGCGCTGGCCGACTCGAGCTCCGGGGCGTACTTGCCGTAGGTCAGCGCGCCGCCGGAGCCGGCGAAGTTGTGACAGCTGGCGCAGTTGGTGCGGAACAGCGCCCCGCCGAGCTGCAGGTCGCCGTCATCGAGGTCGCCCGCGGGGACCGTCGGGCCGCCGCCCTGGCCCTGGATGTACTCGGCGAGCGCGTCGATCTCCTCCAGGGTGTAGCGCACGTCCTTGCGCGGAGCCTGCTGCACGCCGGCCGCGAGCGGCATGCGGCCGCTCTCCACCTGGAAGATCACCGAGGAGGCGCCGACCCCGATCAGCGTCGGCCCACCCGAGCCGCCGGCGAGGTCGAGCCCGTGGCAGGTCGAGCAGCCCGACAGGTAGAGGTCGCGCCCCTCCTGAACCAGCTCCTCCTTCGTCGGGGCCGGCTTCGTGGCGGCTGGCTCCTCGACCGCCGAGCTGGGGGCGGCGACTGCGGTGTACAGCGTGCCGACGATGCTGAGGGAGAGCAGCACCACGGCGTACCCGCTCAGCTTGGTCTTCTTCACGCGAGTCCGTTCACTGGATGATGTAGATCGCGGCGAACAGCCCGATCCACACGACGTCGACGAAGTGCCAGTAGTAGGAGGTGACGATCGCGCTGGTCGCCTTCTCGGCGTTGTAGCGCCCCACGGTCGAGCGGAGCAGCACGACGACGAAGGCGAACAGGCCGGCGACCACGTGCAGCCCGTGGAACCCGGTGGTGAGGTAGAACACCGAGCCGTACGGCGCGGAGGCGATCGTCAGGCCCTCGTGGACCAGCTCGCGGTACTCGTTGACCTGCCCCAGCACGAAGGCGGTGCCCATGACGAGCGTCAGGACGTACCAGCGGCGCAGTCCGTAGACGTCGCCACGCTCGGCCGCGAACACCCCGAGCTGGCAGGTCACCGACGACGCCACCAGGATCACGGTGAAGACCAGGGCGTACGGCACGTTGAGCTCGGCGGTGTACTCCGCCCACACCTCGGCGCCCTGCACCGAGCGGATCGTGAAGTACATCGCGAACAGCGCCGCGAAGAACATCAGCTCCGAGGACAGCCAGACGATCGTCCCGACGCTGACCATGTTCGGCCGGGTCAACGACCCGTGGCCGCTCGCGGCCCCGTGCGGAGGTGCAGCGGCCGGGGGCGCGGCGGTCGTCGTCACGTGAGCATCATGGCAGGCCGGGACGGCCCCCACCACGCGGGGCGGGGGCGCGTCGCGGTCGGTGCGCCGTGACCTGCTTTCGGGCCTACCCTGGGGAACGTGGAGCCTTCCGCAACGACGCTCGCCCATCGCGAGGGCCTACCGGACTTCGGACCGATGTCGGTCTTCACCGAGGCCCAGCCGGCGCTCCTGCCGGTCCTGCTGGTGGCGGTGCCCGCCGCCCTCTACGTCTACGGCGTGCGTCGTCTGCGCGCCCGGGGCGATGCCTGGCCGGTCGGGCGCACGGTGTCCTTCCTGGTCGGCGGGCTCGGGGCGATCGCGCTCGCCACCCTGTCCGGGCTCGCGGCGTACGACACGAGCCTGTTCGGGGTGCATATGGCCCAGCACATGCTCCTGTCGATGGTGGCGACGATCTTCCTCGCCCTCGGGGCGCCGGTGACCCTTGCCCTGCGGACCCTGCCCAGCCGCTCCCGCGGGGTGCTGCTCGCGGTCCTGCGCTCGCGCCCGGCCCGCGTCATCAGCTTCCCGCTGGTCACCTGGATGCTGTTCGTGCTCAGCCCCTTCGCCCTCTACTTCTCCGGCTGGTACGAAGCCACTCTCACCTCACCGGCGCTGCACGAGTTGCTGCACGTGCACTTCCTGGTGGTGGGGGCGCTGTTCTTCTGGCCGATGCTCGGGGTCGACCCGGTGCCGGGACGCTCCAGCCACCCGTTCCGGATGCTGCTGATGGCGGCGACCCTGCCGTTCCACGCCTTCCTCGGCGTGGCGATCATGAGCGTGGAGCCCGACGGTCGTGGCCTGCTCGCTCCCGGGTACTACGTCCCGCTGCACGGGCTGGCCGAGTCGGTCTTCCAGCAGCAGGTCGGCGGCGGGCTGCTGTGGTCGGCCGGGGACATCGTCGGCCTGCTGTTCCTCGGGGTGCTGCTCCACCAGTGGATGCGGGCCAGCGAGCGGGAGGCCCGGCGGGAGGACCGGCGGCTCGATCGGCTCGAGGAGGCCGATGCCGAGCGGGCGGGGGTCTGACCTGCGTGTTCGCCATGTTTTCCGAATGATCTCAGGTCTTGACCGGCGGCACGGCCGTCTCTAGGGTGCGCCCTGTGACCGCCGTCCCTCCGGCGGACCCGAGCGAAGGAGCACGCCTTGGCCTCTGGCAGTCGCATCACCGGGACAACCATGAAGCCGGTGCCCAAGGCCCGGACCTCCGGAAGCGCGGCCTGCCGGGTCTGCGGCTCGCGCCTGTCGGCCTACAACGCGGGCCCGGACTGCTACACCCACACCGTCGCCGAGCCGTGGAAGGGTCCGGGCCAGCTGCCGCGCTAGCCGGAACCTCGGGCGTCGCCGCTGTCCCTTTCCGAGCGGCTCGCCGCTACCATCCCCGAGCATGAGCGAGCCTGCCGCCCCGGCCCCCGAGGGACGCACCCATCTGGTCGTCGTCTACAGCGACGACGCGGCGATCCGCGACCAGGTCCGCGGCGCCCTGGGACGCCGGCCGGCGGCCGACCTCGGGCGGGTCGAGTGGGCCGAGTGCTCGACCGGGGCCCAGGTGCTCGCGCGGGTCGATGCTGGTGGGGTCGACCTGTGCGTGCTGGACGGCGAGGCCTGGCCGACGGGCGGCATGGGGCTGGCCAAGCAGATGAAGGACGAGCTGCCGGACTGCCCGCCGACGCTGCTGATCATCGCTCGCAAGGACGACTCGTGGCTCGCGACCTGGTCGCAGGCCGACGGCGTCGTGGCGCACCCGATCGATCCGCCCGAGCTGACGACGGTCGCGAGCGACCTGCTGCGCCGGCGGGCGGCCGGTCGGCCCGTACGCCGCGCCCTGCACTGAACGCCCCGATGGTCGCCCCGGTCGGCAACAGCTGGCCAGCGGTGCTCAGCGCCCTGCTGCGCGGGGAGTCGCTGAGCTCGGCCGACACCGCCTGGGTCATGGGTGAGGTGATGGCGGGCGACGCGAGCCCCGCCCAGGTGGCCGGCTTCGCCGTGGCCCTGCGGGCCAAGGGGGAGACCGCGGCCGAGGTGGCCGGGCTGGTCGAGGTGATGCTCGCCGAGGCAGCCCCGGTGACGGTGGTGGGCCGGGTCGTCGACACCTGCGGTACGGGTGGGGACCGTTCCAACACCGTCAACCTGTCCACCATGGCGGCTCTCGTCGTCGCCGGCGCAGGGGTGCCGGTCGTCAAGCACGGCAACCGCGCCGCCTCATCGGCCTGCGGGTCGGCGGACCTGCTGGAGGCGCTCGGCATCGTCGTCGACCTGCCGCCCGCCGAGGTCGCCCCGTGCCTGGAGCAGGCCGGCATCGCCTTCTGCTTCGCCCCGGTCTTCCACCCCGGGATGCGCCACGCGGCCGTGCCACGGCGTGACCTCGGCGTGCCCACGGTGTTCAACGTGCTGGGACCGCTCACGAACCCGGCCCGGCCCGGCGCGCAGGCGGTCGGGGTCGCCGATGTGCGGCTCGCGCCGGTCATGGCCGGGGTGCTTGCGGCGCGGGGGGCTGATGCGCTGGTGTTTCGCGGCGACGACGGGCTGGACGAGCTCACGACGACCGGGCCGTCAACCGTGTGGGTGGTCGCCGAGGGTGCGGTGCGGAAGGAGTCCTTCGACCCGGCCTCGATCGGTGTGCCGCGGGCCGACCTCGAGGCGTTGCGCGGCGGCGACGCGGCCCACAACGCCGGCGTGGCCCGGGCGCTGCTGGCGGGGGAGGGGTCCGGGCCGGTGCGTGACGCAGTGCTGCTCAACGCGGCCGCGGCGCTCGCGGCCTTCGCCGGCGGCGACGACCCGCTGGTCGACCGGCTGGGGGCCGGCTGGGCGAAGGCGGCGGCGGCGCTGGACTCCGGTGCGGCCGGCGCGCTGCTCGGGCGCTGGGTGTCGGCGTCAGCGGCGCTGCGCTGAGCCGCACCCCCCGGTGATCCACGCGGGCTTTGACGTGGATCCCCCCGGGGATTCCACCTCAACGGGCGCGTAGATCACCCCAGGAGCTCATGACGGCAGCCCGAGGCTGAAGGTCGCTTCGAGGTCGTGCCGGCTGTAGGCCTGGAAGGCGATCAGCGTCGAGGTGGCGATGACACCCTCGACCTTGTTGAGGCGCCCGGCGATGACGTCGTGCAGCTGCTCGTGCCGGCGTACGCGCACCATCGCGACCAGGTCGATGTCCCCGGCGACCGAGTAGACCTCGCTCACACCGTCGAGCTCGGCGATGCGCTGAGCCACCTCGGGGATCGAGTCCACGGCGGCGCTGACCATGACGATGGCGGTGATCACTTCTCGAAGGGTACGGCCCCGCCGCTCAGGCGTAGGCGCGGGCCGGGCGGGCGACCGGGCGCAGGGCTCGGCGGTCGGCGAACGGCTGGGCGGCCCCACGCGCTTCTTGTGCGGCTTCGAGCCAGGCGCGCCCGCGCGCGGCGCCGAAGGCGGGGGAGGCCCAGACTCCCTCGAGGCGGACGAGCCGGGTGCCGGGCAGCTCCAGCCACCGCAGCACGCACTCGACCTCCTCGGCGGTCGCCGCCGGCAGCGGGCCCGGGCCGGCGGACACGGTCTCGGCGGTGGCGATGAGCGCGTCGACGTAGGGGGCTGGATGCGCGCCGCGGGGGATCGTGCCGGCCGCGACCAGCCGGCCGGAGCGCACCACCGCCAGCTCCCAACCTCGGTCGGCCGTCGGGCGCGCCGCCACCAGCTGGCGCACCCCGGTCAGGGCCGACAGGCGCTGCAGCCTGGCGACCGCCCGGACGAAAGCGGTGAGCCGGTCGCGCTGGGTGGCGGCGTCCTCGAAGCGCTCGGCGCCGGCCAGCGCCGTGATGCGGGCGTGCAGCGCGTCGACGACCGCCGTCGGGTCCCGGGTGACGGCGTCGCGATAGGCAAGGGCATGCACGGCGTAGGCCTCGACGGACTCGCCCTCGGTCGGGCCCAGGCACGGCGCGCCGCACCGGCGCATCTCGGCGAGCGCGCAGGCGCCGGTCGGCCGCCGCACCGAGACCCGCTTGGTGCACTGGCGCAAGGGCAGCGCCTCGTGCACGGCCGCGATCGCGAGCTCGGCGGTCCGGGACGTGCCGAACGGGCCGAGGTAGAGCGCGCCGTCGTCGAGCACCCGGCGCACGGTGGACAGCCGCGGGAAGGACTCCACCGTGAGCTTGACCCACAGGGCGCGGTCCGGGTGCTTCGAGCGCCGGTTGTAGCGCGGGCTGTGCTCGGCGATCAGGCGCAGCTCGCGGACCTCGGCCTCCAGCGCCGTGCTGCAGACGACCGGGTCGACCCGCTCGGCCAGGCCCACCATCTCGGCCATCCGGGTCCGGTGCTCGCTCGCGGTGAAGTATTGCCGGACGCGGCTGCGCAGGTTGGTGCTCCTGCCGACGTAGAGCACCCGGCCGCGGGCGTCGCGGAACAGGTAGACGCCCGGCAGCGCCGGCAGGGCGTCGGCGAGGTGACGCTTGCGGCGTTGCTCGGGGCTGACCTGCGCCGAGAACGTCCGCAGCTCCTCCAGGCTGTGCACGCCGAGCCCGCCGAGCCGGGCGATCAGGCCGTGCAGGACATCGACAGTGGCCCGCGCGTCTGCGAGCGCCCGGTGGTTCGGCGTCGTCGCGGACCGGAACACCTGCGCCAGCGTCGAGAGCTTGCAGTTGGGGGCCTCGTCGCGGGTCAGCACCCGGCGGGCCAGCCGCGCGGTGTCGACCGAGTCCGGCGCCGGCCAGGTCAGGTCGAGCCGGTCGCAGCCGGCCCGCAGGAAGCCGAGGTCGAACGGCGCGTTGTGGGCGACCAGCACCGCGCCACGGCTGAACTCGAGGAACGCGGGCAGCGCCTGCGCGAGCCGCGGGGAGGCGGCGACCATGCTGTCGGTGATCCCGGTGAGGACCGCGATGAACGCCGGGATCGCCGCCCCGGGGTTGACCAGCGTCTGGAACTCTCCGAGCACCTCGCCGCCCCGCACCTTGACCGCCCCGATCTCGGTGATCTCGCAGGCCGCGGGCGATCCGCCAGTCGTCTCCAGGTCGACCACCACGAAGGTCGTCTCCCGAAGCGGGCTGCCCAGCTCGTCGAAGCTCGTCTGGACGGACACCTGGGGGACGGGACGGGGCGGTGCTGCGGGCATGCCCGGACGCTAGGTCCGACCTGCGACATCCTGGCCGTACGACGCGCCGGCCTCACGGCGGCACCCCGGCTCGCCCCGCGCCCGCCTCGCCCGCGGCCGCCCCCGGTCAGAGCAGGCCGCGACCGTTGACCAGGCCCCGCAGGACGAGAGCGAGGCCGAGCAACACGACGATGCCGGCCGTACCGAGCGGGAGCAGCCGGGCGAGCGTGCGACCGCGACCGGTGGTCCAGCCGCGGCGGTCGAGGAGGCCGCGCGCGCGCAGCAGCAGCAGACCGGCCAGCGTCAGGGTGATGGCCATGCCGATCCCGTAGAACAGGACCAGCAGCACGCCGAACCACGCACGGCCGAGCACGGTGGCGCTCAGCAGGACGAGCAGCGCCGACGGACTGGGTACGAGGCCGCCCGCGACGCCCATGCCGGCGAGGGTCTTCCAGGACAGCGGCCCCTCGGGCAGCGGGGCGTGGCTGTGCGCCTTGCCGCCGCCGTGGCTGTGGAGGAGCGGCTTGGTGGCGACGGCCAGCCCGCCGCCGGGCGGCGCCGCGCCGGCAGGGACGAGCTCCTCCGCACTCTCCGGGTGCGGGTGCGGGTGGTCGTGCTCGTGCGGGTGGTCGTGCTCGTGCGGATGGTCGTGCTGGTGCGGGTGCGGGTCCTCGTGCGGGTGGTCGTGCTGGTGCGGGTGCGGGTCCTCGTGCGGGTGCGGGTGCCCGTCCCCGTGCTCCGTGTGCTCGTGATCTGGCACCGCGCGCAACCGGCGCAGCGCCAGCACCAGCAGATAGCCGCCGACCAGCGCGAGCAGCACCCCGGACAGCACCTCGGTGAAGGGCACCACGAGCTCTGGTGCGGCAAGCGCCCCCGCCGCAAGCACCGCACCGAGCAGCAGGACGCTGATCGTGTGGGTGAACGTCACCACCGCCCCGAGCTGCAGGGCCTGTCGGCGGGTGCCTCGCTGGCCGACGAGGTAGGCCGCCATGACCGTCTTGCCGTGACCCGGCGCCAGCGCATGCAGCACGCCGAACAGCACCGATGCCGCGATCGAGATCAGGGCGAAGGGCGCCGTCAGGTCCGGCCGGCCCAGGAAGTCGGTGAAGAAGCGGGACACCCGGTCCAGCCCGCGTGGCGCCACCTGGTCCTCACTCGCAGCGCCCGTGGCGGTCCCGGCCGAGCAGGCGGCACCGGTGCGTACCGAGAATGCCGCCGTCGTCACATTCGACGGCGACTGCAGCAGGTCCTCCGGATAGACCGTGAGCAACCCGCTCGGGCTCTCGGTCGGGACCGTGGACTGCCGCAGGTCCCCGCACCGGGACGCCGCGGTCACCTCCCGCCAGCCGTTGCGCTCACCGGCCAGCGGGTCGGTGAAGGTGACGGTGGAGCGCGGCCGGATGCCGGTGTCGTACGCACACTCGATCCGCACGGTCGGCAGCCCGGCGGCGCCGGGGGCCGAGCGGCCCGAGAAGCCGGTCACCGTCAGCGCGGCGCGGGCGCCGTCCACCTCCGCGACCAGCAGTGACCCGACCCGCGAGCACTCCCTGCCGGCGTACGCATCGAGCTCGGCCTCGGACAGCGTCCCGTCACCGGAGGTGTCCACGCCGGTACGGGACTGGCCGAGCTGCACCGCCGGGATCTCGGCCAGGTCGATGACGTGCTCGACGAGCAGCCCGTCCTCGGTGACGACCAGCCGGTCGGCGGTGTTGACCGTGAAGTTGCCGAGCGGATGGGCCAGCGCCGCGCCGGCGGGCAGGAGGGCGAGGCCAAGAGCCACCACGACCAGGGGCAGGGCACGTCGGAGCCAGCGCTGCATGCCGGCATCCTCCTTCACCCGGACCACTTTGCCCTCCCGGACCTTTCGTCTCAGATCGGTGTGCGGTTCTGGCATCCGCGGCGGCGTCACGGACGAAGGGAGGATGGCGGCCGAGTGCTGTCACACCCCCTGACCCCGACGTGCAGGAGTCCCATGACGACATCCACGAGGCGAGCGGCGCGACGACGCGCCCTGGCCCTCTTCGCTGCCACCGCGACAGCCGCCTCTGGCGCCGCGCTGCTCGGCCCCAGCACCTCCTCGGCGTCCAGCCACCGCGAGGCGCCGTACATCCTGAACGACCCGGCGGTGGACAACACCGACACCTTCGCCTTCGTCAGTCCCAACGACCCCGACAAGGTGTCGTTGATCGCCAACTGGTTCCCGTTCTCCGAGCCCGCCGGTGGCCCGAACTTCTTCCCGTGGGACACGACCGCGGCCTACGACATCAACATCGACAACGACGGTGACGCGATCGCCGACATCGTCTACCGCTGGACGTTCAAGGACGTCGACAAGCGCGGCACCGTGGATCGCGGCGTCGGCAACGGCGGCAAGGGCACCTTCCTCTACGCCGACGGGGCGGTCGAGAGCCTGACGGACGAGAACCTGCTGTTCCGGCAGACCTACGACCTGGTCGCGATTCCCGAGCAGGGGCGCCCCGTCTCGCTGGTGAAGAACGGCCTCGTTGCTCCGTCCAACGTGGGTATGGCGACGATTCCGGACTACCCGAAGTTGCGCCAGGAGGCCGTCACCCCGACGTCCACTGAGGGCGGCAGCTCCTACGTCGGCCAGGCCGACGACCCCTTCTACCTCGACCTGCGCATCTTCGACCTGCTGTACGGCGGGGACCTGTCCGCACGGGGCAACGACACCCTGTCGGGCTACAACGTCAACACGATCGCGCTCGAGCTGCCGAAGGAGGCGCTGGTCGCCGCCGGTGACGCTGCCGCCAACCCGGTGATCGGTGTCTGGTCGACGACCAGCCGCGAGAAGGTGCGCATGTTCGCGGACACGAACTCCAAGCCCGGCACCTCGCCGACCGACAGCACCGACCAGACCAAGGACAACGGCAAGTTCGTGCAGGTCTCGCGCCTCGGTAACCCGCTGGTCAACGAGGCCGTCGTCCCCGCGAACCTCAAGGACTTCTTCAACCGGTCCACCCCGGATCGCGACGCGCAGTTCCTCGGCAAGGTCCAGGACCCGGAGGTGCCGTTCCTGGTCGAGCTGCTCTACAAGATCCCGAACCCGAACAAGCTGGATTCGGCCGCCGCGAAGAAGCGCAACGACCTCGTCGCGACCTTCCTCACCGGCTTCTCGGAGGACGTCTTCGACGGTAAGACCTTCGGTGGCCTCGGCGCCGGTGTCGTGGACGCGAACCTCAACTCGCTGGACCTCAACGCGGTCAGCCCCAACCCGGCCCCCGCTGAGTACCTGCGGCTGAACGTCAACGTCCCGCCGTCGGCAGTGGAGAACCGGCTCGGCGTCGTCGGCGGAGACTTCGCCGGCTACCCGAACGGTCGCCGCCTGAACGACGACATCACCGACGTCACCCTCCAGGTGGCCGAGGGCCTGCTGCTCGGCCAGACCGCGGCCGCCGGGCTGGGCGACAACGTGAACGAGAACGACGTGCCGTTCCTCGACGTCTTCCCGTTCATCGGCGACCCGCACTCCGGCTCGGACGTTCCGTAGCGGTAGACCAGTAGTCCCTGCACGACCTCGTACGTCCTGCCGGGGCGGTCTCTGATCCCAGAGGCCGCCCCGGTGGCTTTCCCTGTTTGGAGTTCATGTGTCCCGACGCCTGGCCGCCGGCGCGGCTCTCGCCGTCCTGCTCACCGGCTGCACCTCCTCGGGGGACGGTCCGCAGATCCCCGCCGAGTCCGCGTTCCTCGAGGGCACCTGCCGCACGGCCGCTCCCGACGTGATCGCGATCGGCCGTACGATCTCCCGACTCGGCGACGACAACGTCGTCGACCAGGACGTCAAGGACGAGCTGCGGATCGCCCAGGACGGCGTGTTCGAGCTCGTCGCGACTGCCGAGGAACCGTTCCGGGCCGCCCTGGACGAGCTGGTCGTCAGCACCGGCGTCGTCCGGATCCGCGCCGACGGCAACAGCTACGAGCCCGACCTCGGTGGACTGCTCCGTCGATCCTACGAGCGGGTGCTCTCGGTCTGCACGGCCCCGAAGTAGGCTGGCCCGGTGGCTCCCGTGCCCCAACCCGGCCCCGACTCGCGCTGGCGCTGCACGCTGTGCGGCAACCTGACGCGCTTCGACGTCACCCGCTCGACCCGGGCGAGGGAGTACGTCCATGTCGACCTCGCCGGGGTGCCCGTCGTCGAGGAGCGGGAGCTGCTCGTGGACACGGTGGAGCACGTGAGCTGCCGGTGGTGCCACGCCGTCGACCGGGTGGTCGTCGTCGCACGGCCCTCGACGACCGGCTGAGCGAGGGTCGGGCGGGACGCTGCGTGGTCGGCCGATCCCCTCGGCCCCCCTCGCCCCCCCTCGCGCACTTCCCCCGGGGGGCACTTCCCCCCTCGCCCCCTGCCCCCTGCCCCCCTCGCGCACTTCCCCCCTCGCGCACTTCCCCCCTCGCGCACTTCCCCTGCAGGACGACACCGCCTGGCGGCGCAGACGTGACATACCGCAGGGGAAGTCGCAGGGTCGGGGTCGGGGTCGGGGCCGGGGCCGGGGCCGGGGCCGGGGCCGGTCTCGCCGCGGCATGCTTGTCGGAGGTGGCACCTAGCGTCCGACCGGCCGGCATCGAGCTGGTCCTGAGCCTCCCGGAGGATGCAGTGCTGATCGACTGCGACGACTGCGTCATGCGTGACCTGGCCTGTGCTGACTGCGTCATGACCGTCCTGCTCGGTGCGCCACCGGGCGCCGTCGAGGTCGACGATCAGGAGCAACGAGCACTGGCGGTCCTTGCCGACAGCGGCCTCGTGCCACGCTTGCGGCTGGTGCCGCTGGGGCTGCCGGGAGGGAACGGACGACCGGCGAGCGCAGCCGGCTGAGACCTGCTGCTTGTGATCCGGCGCTTGACCCGCGAGACTTTCGCCACGTCCGGGTGACCGCGCCCGGCTGGACGGAGGAACGGTGCGCGAGCTGCACGTCGTCGCGATGAGCGAGGACGGCCGACACGTCGTGCTCGCCACGCGCAAGGGGGTGACCCGCGGCGAGTTCAAGGTGGCGCTCGACGATCGCCTGGCGGCGGCGATGCGCGGCGAGTTGCCACGGCCCGGGGAGCGTTCGGCGCGGGACATCGTCCTGTCTCCGAAGGAGATCCAGGCCCGCCTGCGGGCGGGTGAGTCGACCGAGCAGATCGCTGCCTCCGCCGGGGTGCCGGTTGCGCGGGTCGAGCGATATGCCGGGCCGGTGCTGTCCGAGCGGGAGAAGGTGATCAACGGCGCGCGTGCGGCGGTGTTGGCGCGCAGCCGTAGAGGCGTGTCCAGCCTGCCGATGGGTGAGGCGGTCGCGCAGCACCTGTCCCAGGCCGCCGGCTACAAGCCCGAATCCACCCGCTGGTCGGCCCGTCGCGAGCCGTCCGGCCGCTGGGTGGTCGCGCTGTCCTATGTCGCCCGCGCACAGACCCGCACCGCCGCGTGGCGCTTCGACCCGGGCACCCGGGAGATCACCGCCCTCGATGCTGCCTCGACCGCGCTCGCTCACGTCGATCCGACCCTCGGCCAGCGGGCAGCGGCCAATGAGCGGCTGCCCCCGCCGCAGGAGCTCCGGGCGCCCCGCCGGGCGACGGGGCGGGTGTCGGGGCGGGCGGCGGCAGCGACGACCGCCGGTAAGCCGTCGTCGCGGCCGGCTGCCGCGACGGTCAAACCGGCCGTCAAGGCTCCGTCGGTCAAGACTCCGGCAGTGAAAGCTCCGGCAGTGAAGGCTCCGGCAGCGAAGGCTCGGTCCGTTCGGGCGCCCGTCATCACGGGGACGGGCAAGCGGGTGGTCGCCTCCGGACGCCTGCTTCCCGGCCGGACCATCGCTGCACCGGGGGCGCAGGTCTCGGGCGCTCCCCCAGCGGTTGCCGCACCGTCCGGGTCGGCCCCGGCCGTGCCTGAGACCACCGCGCCTGAGACCACCGCGCCTGAGACCACCGCGCCCGACACCACCGCGCCCGACACCACCCCGGCAGCCCCCCCGACCCCCGCAGCAGCGGAGGCACCGAGCGGTCCGCCGACGCTTCGGGTCGTCCCGCACCCCGCACCCGCCGAGCAGGAGCCGGCCGCGAGCGCCGAGCCGGAAGCAGGGGCGGACGGTTCGGCCCCCAGCCCTGCCCCGCCCCCACCGCCCCCCCCGCCGGCCCGGCGTGCCGCCGGTGCGCGCGCGTCCGTACCCGCCTGGGCGGACGTCCTGCTCGGCATCGCGCCGGTCGACCGGCCGGGTGGCGCCGACAAGGATCGGGACTGAGCCGCCGAGCGGCCGCCGCCCTGCTGACGGTCCTGTTGCTGGTCGGCTGCGCGGGCCAGCGGACGACGACCCTGGATCAGGCGTCTCCGCTACCGGACCCGTCCGGGCCGACGCTGAGCCGGCTGGACGCGGCCGTCGCCGGCGTCGACAGCACCCGCACGCAGCTGCTGGCCGCGCCGGCGGCGGTCACCGCCGCCGCCACCGCGCTCGACACGGCTGACGCGGCCAGCGCCGAGGGCGCGCGCGCAGCAGCCCGCGCGGCCCGGAACGCCGTCCGGGACGTCGTTCCGGCGGCGACGGCCGCCCTCGATGCCCTGCCGCAACAGGCCGCGGAGTACGAAACGGCTCTCGCAGCGCTGGCTCTGGCCGCTGAGCCGCTCGAGTCGGCGCAGAAGGCCGCCCTCGAGAACGTCGTTACGGCGGGCAGGGCCGAGGCCACCGCCATCATGGCGTTCGGGCTCACAGCCCGAAACGCCTGGCCGGCCTACACGGCGCTCGACAAGGCGGAGGCCCTGTGGCTGGAGCGGGCGACCGCGGGGTGGTACCGCACCGAGTCCGAGGCCGCCGATGCCTACACCGTCCTGCTCCGGCCGCAACGCGCGGCCCTGGACCGGGCGCGCGCCGCCCTGCGTGAGGCCGACGCCGGACGTCGCCCGGCCACGGATCGACAACGGCAGGCGCTGACCGCCGCCGACGCGGCGCTCGCTCCGCTGCGCTGACGGCTCTCGCGAGTCTCCGGCACACGACGGCCGGGCCGGTCGAGCTCGCATCGGTCTCGAGTCGGACCCCCGGACGCCGGGCCGGCCGTACGATCTGGGCGTGACGCTTCCGCCCACATCGAGCATCCGCTCGATGCGGCTCGTGGCGCTCGCCGTTGTCCTTCAGCTGTCGATGGGCCTGCTCGCGGTCGCCGTCGTCGACCAGCCTGCCGCGCAGCGCCAGCCTGACGCGACGCGCCCGGCCGTACCGGAGCCGCGTGCCGCCGGGGCGCCGCGCGCCGCCCCGTCGGAGGCCGAGCTCGAGCGGGTCGCTGACGCCGAGCGGCTCGAACAGGTGGAACAACTGCTGACGGCCCGGTCCGCTGCGATCCTGGGCCGCGACCGGACGGCGTTCCTTGCCACCGTCGACCCCAGGGCCACGGCGCTGCGGGCCCGCCAGGCGGCGATGTTCGACGCGCTCGCTGCCGTACCGCTCGGCACCTGGGACTACCGCCTCGATCAGGGGGGTGGGCGCGCCGCCGACGCCGGGCTCGACACCCGCTACGGCCCCGGGCAGTGGTGGGCCCCCCCGGTGACGCTGAGCTACGGGCTGGCCGGCTTCGACGACACCCCGACGCTGGACCAGCACCACCTGACCTTCGTACGCCGCGACGGCGGCTGGCTGCTCGGCGCCGACGACGACTTCGACGCGGTCGGAGGCCGCACGCCGCGCGCGTTGTGGGAGCGCGGACCGGTCGTCGCGGTCCGGGCGCCGGGCGTGCTCGCGCTCGGCCACAAGGACACCTCCTTGCTGCGCAACGTCGCCATGTTGGCCTCCGCCGCCATCCCGCGGGTGAACGCGGTGTGGGGCGAGCAGTGGGGCCGGCGCGTCGTCGTGGTCGTCCCGTCCGGCGCCGCCGAGATGGCCTCGTTGATCGACAGCACGCAGGACTTCTCCCAGATCGCCGCGGTGGCGACCGCCGAGGTCGGTGACGACAGCGGCGACGACGCCGTCGAGCGGATCCTGGTCAACCCGGACACCTTCAGCAAGCTCGGCCAGCTCGGTCGCCGGGTCGTGCTCACCCACGAGGTCACCCATGTCGCGGCTCGCCGGGCCACCGGGCCGGCCGTGCCGGCGTGGCTCGCCGAGGGCCTTGCCGACTACGTCGGCTACAAGGACGTGAAGGTGCCGCTGTCGGTCGCGGCGAAGAACCTGCGCCAGGACGTACGCTCCGGCCGCCTCCCCACCGGGCTGCCCGCCGACGAGGCGTTCAACGGGGGCAACCCCGCCCTCGCGCAGGCCTACGAGCAGTCCTGGCTCGCGGTCCGGATGCTGGTCGAGCGCTACGGCGAGGCCGAGCTGCTCGCCTTCTACCGGGCGGTCGGCGCGAGCGAGGACACCGAGCGGTCGGTGGTGCTGGCCACCGAGCTTCGTGAGGCGTTCGGCATCGATGACGTACGGCTTCTTGCCGACTGGCGGGCCGCGCTGCAGCGCCAGCTCGGGTGAGCGGTCGTCTGCCGCTCTGCCTCACCCTGCTGCTCACCGCGCTCGCGATCGCCCTCGCGGTGACCGTTCCGTGGACGGTGCTGCCCGGCGCGGACCTGCAGACCGACGCGCTCGCCGACTTCACCCCGGAGCAGCTCGCCCGCGAGGTCGCCTTCCACCGGGCGCTGCGCCCGACGTCCTACGCCGCCCTCGCCGTCGGGCTGGCCGTCGCGGCCCTGCTCGGGCTGACCCGGGCCGGCGCACGGATCGTCACGGCGGTGGCCCGGCCCTTCGGCGGCGGTTGGGTCTGGCAGGTGCTGCTCGGCACGCTGGCCCTGACCGCCCTCGGCCGCCTCGCGACCCTGCCGCTGTCGGCGCGCAGCGAGCAGGTCCTGCGCGACTACGCCCTGTCGACGCAGACGTGGGGCTCGTGGCTGGTCGACGTCGCCAAGGGGGTCGGGGTCGGGGCCGGGCTGACCGCGTTGGCGCTGCTGGTGCTGGTCACCCTCGCCCGGGCCGCGCCGCGGACCTGGTGGGCCTGGGGGGCGCTGGCGACCGCGGGCCTGGTGGTGGCCGGCTCCTTCGCGTACCCGCTCGTGATCGAACCTGTCTTCAACGACGTCAAGCCGCTCCCGCCGGGCGAGCTGCGCGAGGACCTGCTGGCGCTGGCCGCCCGGGACGGGGTCGCCGTCGACGGGGTGCTGGTCGCGGACGCCTCCCGCCGTACGACCGCACTCAACGCCTACGTCAGCGGCTTCGGCGGCAGCCGGCGGATCGTGCTCTACGACACGCTGCTCGCCGAGGCCCCGGCACGCGAGGTCGAGGTGATCGTGGCGCACGAGCTCGGCCACGCCGCGCAGCGCGATGTGCTGGTCGGGACGCTGCTCGGCGCGCTCGGGGCGAGCGCAGCGGTGCTCGCGCTGGCCCTGCTGCTGACGTCCGAGCCGCTGCGCCGGCGCGCCGGTGCCACCGGCATGGGGGACCCCCGGGTCGTGCCGCTGGTCCTGCTGCTGGTGGCGGTCGCCGGCCTCGCGACCGCGCCCGCAGCCAATCTGGTGTCGCGCCGGATCGAGGCCCGCGCCGACGTGCACTCGCTCGACCTGACGGCTGACCCGGCGACGTTCGCCGCCTCGCAGCGCCGCCTGGCGCTGACCAACCTGGCCGACCTGGAGCCGCATCCGCTGGCCTACGCGCTGTTCGCGACCCACCCCGGGGTGACCGAGCGGCTTGCGCTCGCCCGCGACTGGGAACGGCTGCGGGAGCGGTTGCGGTGAAGGTCCTCGTGGTCAGCAACGACTTCCCGCCGCGCCCCGGTGGCATCCAGGCCTACGTCCACGCGCTCGCCTCCCGGCTGCCGGCCGGTGAGGTCGTGGTGTACGCGCCGGCGTGGAAGGGGGCCGCCGCCTTCGACGCGGCGCAGGGCTTCCCCGTCGTCCGCCACCCGACGTCGCTGATGCTGCCGACCCCCGATGTGCTGCGCCGGGCCCGCACCATCGCGGCCGAGCACGGCTGCGACCGGGTCTGGTTCGGCGCGGCGGCCCCGCTGGGCCTGCTCGCCGGACGGCTCGGCCTCGAGCGGTCGGTGGCCTCCACACACGGTCACGAGGTCGGTTGGGCGTTGCTGCCCGGCGCCCGGCAGGTGCTGCGCCGGATCGGCGCAGGCGTCGACGTGGTGACCTACCTCGGCGCCTACACCAGGCAGCGGCTCGCACCGGCGCTCGGGCCGGGCGCCACGCTGGAGCGGCTGCCGAGCGGCGTGGACACCACCGTCTTCCGGCCCGGGGCGGGCGGCAGTGAGATCCGCAGGCGGTACGCCCTGTCCGACCGCCCGGTGGTCGTCTGCGTCTCCCGGCTGGTCCCGCGCAAGGGCCAGGACGTGCTCATCCGGGCGCTGCCGGAGATCCGCCGCCGGGTGCCGGGCGCCGCGCTGCTGTGCGTCGGCGGTGGCCCGGACGCCCCCCGCCTGCAGCGGCTCGCCGCCGAGCACGGGGTGGCCGACGACGTGGTGCTGACCGGCTCGGTGCCGTGGCCGGATCTCCCGGCGCACTACGACGCAGGCAACGTGTTCGCGATGCCGTGCCGGACCCGCCGGGGCGGGCTCGAGGTCGAGGGGCTCGGGATCGTCTTTTTGGAGGCCTCGGCGACGGGGCTCCCGGTGGTGGTCGGTCGGTCCGGAGGCTCACCGGAGGCGGTGCTGGACGGCCGGACGGGCCGGCTCGTCGACGGGCGCTCGGTGGCCACGGTCGCGGCCGCGGTCGCGGAGCTGCTCGCCGACCCGGACCGCGCTCAGGTCATGGGCGGCGCAGGGCGGACCTGGGTCGAGCGGGACTGGCGCTGGGATGTGCTCGCGAACCGGCTGCGGGACCTCCTAGCGGGCGACTGATCGACGGTCGCGGCGGGTGCAGCGCCTGGGCGGCGAGGCGCGCTTCGAGCTTGTCGGGAGGCAGCGGTCGCCCGAACAGGAAACCCTGCGCCCGGTCGCAGCCGAAGCCGATCAGCGCGTCGCGCTGCTCGGCGGTCTCGACGCCCTCGGCGAGCACGCAGATGTCGAGGGTGTGCCCGAGCCGGACCACCGCCCAGGCGATCGTGCCGGCGTCGTCCTCCGGGAGCGAGGAGACGAAGGACCGGTCGATCTTGATGATGTCGAACGGCAGGCGCCGCAGCGCGGCGAGCGAGGAGTAGCCGGTCCCGAAGTCGTCGATGGCCAGGTGGACCCCGTCGCCGCGCAGCTCGGTGAGCATGGCGATGCCGGCGTCGTCGCGCTCCATCAGCATGCTCTCGGTCATCTCGAGGCACAGCCCGCCGGCCGCGAGGCCGGTGGTCTCCAGGGCGCCCCGGACCAGCGTGCCGAAGTCGGGCTCGCGAAGCTGCCGCCCCGAGACGTTCACCGCCATGGAGAAGCCCGTGGACAGCTGCCGCCACTGGGCCGCCTGCCGGCAGGCCTCGCGCAGGACCCACAGGCCGAGCGGCACGATCAGTCCGGTCTCCTCGGTGCGCGGAATGAACTCGTCGGGCGGCACCAGGCGCCCGCTCGGATGGCGCCAGCGCACCAGGGCCTCGGCGCCGGTGATCCGTCCGCTGGCGAGGTCCACCACCGGCTGGTAGGCCAGGAAGAACTCCTCGTTGGCGATGGCGCGGTGCAGCTCCTCGCCGAGGGAGTGCCGTCGGCGGGCCTCGGCCTGCAGGTGCGGGGTGAACACGACGTACTGACCCTTCCCGGCGTGCTTCGCCGCGTGCATCGCCACGTTGGCGGCCGCGAGGACGTCCTCGGGCTCGGCGCCGTCCTCCGCCCGGGCCGTGCCGATGCTCACCCCGACGAAGACCTGGTTGGCCGCGAGCTGGAGCGGCACCCCGAGCCGTTGCCGGATGCGGTCGGCGACCACCTTGGGGTCCGGGCAGTCGTCCAGCACGATGGCGAACTCGTCCCCGCCGAGGCGGGCGACCGTGCTCGGCACCGGCCGGCCCCAGCAGTCGGTCTGTCGTACCGCTTCCTGCAGGTGGGTCGAGACGGCGGTGAGCACCTCGTCCCCGGCCGAATGCCCTTGGCTGTCGTTGATCGTCTTGAAGTCGTCGATGTCGAGGTAGAGGACGTCGACGCGGGTGCGATCGTGCCGGCTGCGGTCCATGCTGACGCGCAGACGGTCCATGAGCAGCATCCGGTTGGGCAGCCCTGTCAGCGCGTCGTAGAGCGCCAGCTGCCGGAGCCGCTCCTCGGCGGCCTCCCGCTCGATGACCCGGGCCAGCTGTGCGGCGACGAAGCCGACCACGCGCAGCAGGTCCTCATCGGGGGGCCGGATCTCGGTGGCGAAGAACTCGAGCACGGCGGCGGTCTCGCTGCGGATCAGCACCGGGATCCCGAAGCCGGCGCGCAGGCCGCTGCCGCGGGCGCTCTGCTTGCGGGCGAACTTGTGATGGATGTCGAGATCGGGTGCCCACAGCGGTGCGCCGGTCTGCAGGATGTGGCCGGGCAGGCCCACCCCGGGCAGGAACAGCATCTCCTCACTGACCGCCCGGAACTCCGCGCAGGTCTGCTCGTCGGCCAGGTGCCACACGCGGGAGGAGGTCAGCGCCTCCGGCACGATCGTGGAGCGGACGAGCGCGTGCCCGACCGGCCATCCCGTGTAGGCGCAGACGCCGGCCAGCGCCGCGCGAGCGGCCTGCAAGAACGAGGCGGCCTCGTTCGCATGGGCGGCCACCTCGGTGAGCAGCTCCGCCACCTGGGTCGAGCGGGTCAACTGCTGGACCGTCTCGTAGAGCGCGCTGGTGGCCCGCTCGGCCACCACCTCGGCCTCGGCCCTGGCGGCGCGTTCGCGGGCGAGGCGGCGCTCGAGGACGTGGACCCGGTCGACGTCACCGGCGCCCACCGCCTCAGACGGTGGCATCCGGGAACCGACAGTGCAGCAGGCAGCGGCTCGCCCCGTCGAGCATGCAGGCCGGCCGGGAGATCATCACGGTCTGACCGTAGTGCGTTGCGGCGCCGTAGACGAAGCCTTCTGCGAGCGCGCACAGCCGCCGCGGGGAGGTGTAGCTCAGCAGCACCTCCGCCTCCGGCGCGGGCTCGAAGCCGAACACGGGCGGGGTGGCGCCGGGATAGAGCTTGCGCACCTCAGGATGGATCATGTCGTTGAGTGTCAGCACGAAGGAGCGGGTGCTGGTGTGCGGCGTGAAGAAGTGCGGATAGCGCTGGGCGAGCAGCGGGATGGCGCCTTCCGCCACGGTGCGCAGGACCGCGCCCCGGTCGACGCCGAGCAGCGTCGCGGCGCTGGCCGTCACGCGCTCCAGGTGCTCGTCGGGGTAGCTGCCCAGAGACGTCCAGCTGCCGTCCAGCCCGGCCTTGACCAGGATCGCGTCCCACGCGTCCTCGCCATGGTCGCGCCGCACGACCTCCTCGGCGAGGTTGAAGATGATGCCCTTCACGCCGGGCCCGCGCTCAGCTGAGGGCGACGCGGGCGACGCCGGCGAGCAGGGTCAGCCCGGCGACGCCCGCCAGCAGCACCTCCGCGCGCTCGGTCGAGAGGGGGGCGCGTGCGGCCGGGTCGACCCAGACGACGTCGCAGTCGGGTCGGATCAGCGCTCGGCGCAGCTCGGTGCCGCTCGGGTCGTAGACGTAGGAGAAGGGGCTGTGCGTCGCGGTCGTCACAGGGTCAGCATCTGCGGATCCGTGGCCGGGCGCCATGGCCCGGAAGGACCAGATGCGCGTCATGCTGCCCACTCGCGACATGGTCAGCCGGCGAACTCCCAGTGCCACGGCTCGGGCTTCGAGCCGTTCTGCTGCGCCCAGGCCGGCAGGAACCAGCCATAGAGCATCGAGTTGTCGACCATCCACTCGTGCGTCGGGCTGCCGAAGGCCTGGATCCCGTCGCAGAGGTCGGTCGCCACGCCCCAGCCGTGGTTGCTGCTGCCGGGACGGGCCGCGAGGTCCGGCTTCGCCGCGGCGACGGCCACCTGCTCGTCGTAGTTGCGGTAGGAGTCGGTGACGCAGATCGGCGCGCCGAACTCTTGCGCGTAGGCCCGGCTCATGTCGTTGAACGCCGCGGCGGCATCGGCCCGCAGGATCTGGCTGCGGGTGCCCCACAGCGGGCACAGGGCCTCGGGCGGAATCATCCCGTTGGGGTAGCCGCGGGTGTCCCGACCCTGGCAGGCGGCGAAGGGGCGGGGGACGAAGGCTCCGTCGATCGCCGCGTCCGGTGCCTCAGCGCGCTGCCGGGCAATGAGCTCGGCCGCGGCCAACAGGGCTGCCCGGCGCTTCTCCTGGGCCAAGGCGGCCGCCGCGGCGGCCTGGGTGCGCAACAGGGCGATCGTCCGGGCTGCGACCTGGTCGGCCTGCTGGGCGACGACCCGGTCGGCGGCGAGCTTGGCGTCGGCGGCAAGGGTCTCGGCGGCCTTTCGGGCCTGGTCGGCCGCGGCGGCCTCGGCGGCGGCGATCTCCTGAGCCGCCTCGGCCACGCCGAGTTCGTTGAGCGCGTTGCTCTGGTTGCCACCGACCCGCTGGGCCAGGCCCAAACCGCTGAACAGCTCACGTGGGTTCTCCGCGTCCAGCACGGAGGAGTAGAGCGAGAGCTGGCGGTTGCCCATGCCGGTGCGGTACATCGAGCCGATGTAGCCGGCCAGCCTCGCCCGAGCATCGACGGTGGCCTGTTTGGCCGCCGCATGCCGCTGCGCCTGCTCGGTGGCCACCCGGGCCGCCTCCTCCGCCTGTCGCTGGGCGAGCTGGTAGGCCTCGAGCGTCTCCCTCGCCGTGCGGGAGGCCGCGGCCAGATCGGCTTCCTGCTCGGCGAGCAGGGCCTGCTGCCGCTCCACCTGCAGGTTGAGCTCGGCGGACGACGGACCGGACGGGCTCGGGCCGCTGCTGGGGGTCGCGCTGGGCCGCGGGGAGGGCGCGAGAGCGACCGCGGGGGCGGGCATCAGCACAGCGGACAGAGCCAGCGCCGTCACGGCGGCAGGCAGGCGCAGCATGGAGGCAATCTCGGTTTCGTCGATTCGTGCCGGGTGTTCTCAGACGATCCAGGACCAACCTGAGTGTTGGCTGAGGGTTTCCTGAAGACCGGCTGAACGTTGGCGGGACGAGTCGTGCTGTCATCACCATCGGTTGATGGTTTCGCCTTCGGCTGGAAGGACGATAAGCGTTAGCGATGGCAACGGCAATTCTACGATCGCTGCACGTGACGCCTGACGCCGCTTCGATCTCAGCGGTGCGGGACTTCGTGCGGGAGTGCTGTGCCGACTGGGGGGTGTCGGAGAGCAGCGACACGGCGGTCCTGCTCGCCAGCGAGCTCGCAACCAACGCGGTCCGCTACGCCTCCACGCCCGTGACCGTGTGGCTCGGCTACCGACCGGACCGCATCGTGCTGAGTGTCGAGGACGCCTCGCACGCCTCCGCCACGGTGCGCGCTCCGGGCGTCTTGGACGAGGGCGGCCGGGGACTGCTGCTCGTCGACGCGCTGGCCGAGCGCTGGGGAGAGCGGGAAGTGGCGAACGGCAAGCTGGTCTGGGCCGAGATCGCGACGCGACGGCCACCCGATTCGGCGCAACCTGGGGCATGATGCCGGAGGGGAGGCTCGAATGCGCAGGTCACGCGAGGTGAAGGACCCGGATCGCTCGGTGACATCTTGGCTGCCGGAGGTGGACCCGGTCTACCGGGATGCCGTCGATCCCGACCCGCTCGTCGAAGCGATGGTCGGGCGGCTGCGCAGCTCGTTGTCCGGGCTGATGGCCCTGGACGAGTTCGGCCGGCCGGTCCCCTGGCGCAACGTCGTCCGGATCGCGCTCGGTCCGACCCTCGGGCAGCTGCGCGACGTCGAGACCAGCCTGGCGCTGATGCAGGAGGTCGGCCAGCGCCCGCCCCACCGCGTCGCCGCCCCGCCGCCAGCACCTGCCCCGTCGGCGCCCGCCCTGCAGCAGCCCCCCGCCCCGCCGGCACCGCCCTCCCTGCCCGGTTGGCCATAGCGGATCGGCAGGCCGCCGGGTCGCCGACTGTCGTTCGACGTGAGGGCGGGGCGGCCGCCTGAGGCAGCATCCGCCCCGCTGCGCTCATGGCGGGTCGTGGGTGGCGTGGGTGCAAGTGAGCCAGGGGACGTGCAGGTCGCGTAGTTGGACTCGTCCCTGGTGCCACAGCACGTGGTGACGGCGGCACAACAGGACGAGGTTGTCGAGGGTGGTCGGGCCGCCGTCTTTGCGGGCGCGAAGGTGGTGGGCGTCGCAGAAGGCGGGCGGTCGGGTGCAGCCGCGGGCGGCGCAGCCGTGGTCGCGGCCCGCCAAGGCGCGGCGTTGGTTGTTGGTGACCGTGTCGCCGAGGGCTTCCAGGCCGCGGACCTGACCGAGGGTGTCGAGCAGCACCCGGCTGATCCGGGCGTCGCACAGGATCGTCTCGATCCGGCTGCGGGTCTGCGGTCCGGACCAGGCGCCGAGGGCGCACCGGTCCTCGGCGGGCACCGGCATCGGCCTGGCCGGGTCGGCCGGGTCGGTCGCGTCGGCCGGGTCGGCGGGTTCCGTGGGGTCGGGGGGCAGGCTGGCCTCGACCACGTCGGCCAGGGTTCCGGTCGGGGGTTGTCCCGCGGCCCAGCCGGCGGGCATCACGTAGCTGACCTGTGGCCGTTGGCCGCCGGCGTCGGGCAGGTCGGCGAAGCGCAGTCCGAGGTCGAAGATCTCGACCATGGCGTCGGCGCGACGCTGCCCAGCGTCGCGACTGTCGGCCAGGCCGGTGGAGCGGGCCAGTGGTTCGAGCAGGGTCAGGATCGTCTCGCTGTCGCCGGCGGTGAGCCGGAACCGGCCGGACAGCATCCCGTCGTCCTCTCGACGGGTCTGCAGGTAGCGCTTGGCTTCCTGGCTGCGCTGGTCGGCCTCGAACTGCGGTTCGCACCAGGTCGCGAGCAGGTGGCTGACGTAGACCGCGAGTGACTGCGGGTCGCGCTGCGCGGCGACGGTCGCCAAGGCGGGTTCGGCGGCGGCCAGCGCGGACGGGTCGATCGGCCCGACCAGCCGGGTCAGCACGGCGGCCTGGGCCGGCCCGACCTCGCCGGCCTGCACGGCCGCCGAGACCAGCGGCAGGCTGCGTAGCGCGACCGCGGTTCGCAGAGCGCTGCCGGCGGCGGATCCGCCCATGTTGGTCAGGTCCCGCAGCCAGTGCCGCACCGAGATCACCGGCCCTGGCTTGCCGTCCGGACCGGGCGAGGACGGCACCTGACCGCCGGAGCGAGCGTTCAGCTCCC
>JBBSKF010000002.1:0-71625 GCA_038256525.1 Mycobacteriales bacterium
AGCGTTGCGGTGCTGTTGAAGTCGGCGCCCCGCAGGACGTCCCGCCGGCCGCCGGGGACATTGCCCGGCTGCGGATCACGCGGACCACCGGTCTGGGTCTGCCAGTCGTCATCCTTCTGGGTGACGATGCCGGCCTCGCCGTACGGCTCGCCGTTGCGCGGATCGCCGCTCTGGCCGAGCGTCTGGTCGGCGCCCTGGGCCTTGCTCAGCGCGTACAGGAACTCCATCAGGCCCGGCGGCACCTGGCGGCTGACGGTGGCGATGCCGAACGGCGAGAACGGCACGAGGAAGCTGTTGAACTCCCCGACCCAGTCGATCAGGCGGTCGCCGCCGGTGTTGCCGATCAGCACGTCGAGGCCGGCGCCGCCGACCGCGCGGTCCTCGTACGAGGTGTGCGTGTCAGGTTGGTCGTTGAGGTTGCCGTTGGTCGAGAGGTCGTCGTCGGCGTTGAGCAGGTCGTTGCCCCAGCCGCCCCAGAGGGTGTCCCTGCCCGTGCCGCCGACGAGCCAGTCGTTGCCGTAGTCGCCGAACAGGACGTCGTCGCCGTCGGAGTGCCGGTCGCCGGCCGGGAGGGTCGATCGCGAGTCCTCGTTCGCGACGTTGTTGAGGAACCAGGGGAGGGCCGCGCCACCGGTCTTGTTGAGGCCTCCGTCGGCGTTGAGCATGATCAGGCGGCGCGGATCGTACTCGTCGTAGAGCGTGAAATCACCACGAGAGGTGTCGAAGCCGAGCAGGTTGCCGTTGTTGACCGGCCGGTTCCAGTCGGTGCGGACAGTGCCTGCCTGGACGCCCGATTGGTAGTTCGGGGCGTAGGACTCTTCCAGCGCCTCGGCCCCCGACACCGCGTCGTCGCCGGCACCGCCGTGCAGGAAGTCGCTGTCCAGCCCGCCGAACAGGACGTCGTTGGCGTACTTCGGGGTGGCAAGTGGGTCGGCGAAGCTCTCGCTCGCCGGGTTGAGTGCGAACGGCGTCAGGTCGACGGTCTTGTTGAGCCGGTCGGTCGGGTTGATGATCGCGACCTGGATGCGGCCGGGCGTGGTGATCTCCTGCTGCGTCGTCGCCGTCGTCACGCCGTTCAGCGGCTCGGTCGAGCCGTTGCGGCTGGTGAAGATCCGGCCGTCGTCACCGAGGATGCCGTCCTCGCCGGTGCCACCGCTGAGCCAGTCGTGACCCCAACCGCCGATCAGGTCGTCGTCGCCGGCGTCACCGAAGACCACGTCGTTGCCGCCGCCGGAGTAGACCGTGTCGTCGCCGGACTCACCGTGGATCTCGTCGACGCCCCAGATATCGGAGGACGTACGGCCGGCAGCCGCCGAGTCCGTGTCCGCTCCGAACAGGTCGGGCCGGTAGTCCGGGCCGCCGGGGGTGTAGTCGAGCAGCTGCACGGCTCGGGGCAGCAGCCGCCGGGCCGCATCCTCTGTCGTGTAGGTGTCGTAGGTGAAGCTGGCAAAAGCGGTTCCGCTCACGAGACGGTAGATCGTCCCGTTGTCACCGACGATCACGTCGGAGTCGCGACCATGCAGGGGGTCGACGAGGTTTCGCTCCGTCGCCTCACCGCTGCCGCCGAACAGGATGTCGTCGCGGTCGGGGCGGTTGTCGAAGTCGTTCGGCATGTAGAGGTCGCTGCTGCCGCCGATGATGTCGTCGCGTCCGAGCCCGCCGAAGACCACGTCGCCGCCGCCACCACCTTCGATGTAGTCGTCGCCGTCACTATCGAGACCGAAGCTCGGTGTCAGGAGGAGGGCGCCGACTTCGCAGGACGTGGTGGCCACCGCCGTGCAGGTGAGCGGTCCGCGCGACGCTGCGACCAGCGGAAGGCTGAAGCTCGGCCCGTTGGCCGTCCCCGTCAGATCCCCGATCGTCCCGTCACCCTGAATCGTGTCGGCTCCCAGCTGACCGAACACCAGGTCGTCCCCGGCGCCCCCCGCAAGGTAGTCGGAGCCGAACAGCGTCAAATCGTTCTGCTCGATGTCGTGCGTGTGGTCAAGGAGCGTGATGTCCCTGGCAGCAACGCTTCGCGGGTCGGCGACCAGCTGCGTCTGCGTGACGATGGTTCCGGTGACACGTCCGTCGGGGCCGTAGGTGGTCGTGTTGGTCATCACGGTCCGGAACCGCGGGCTCAGGGCGTCGCCCCGGCGCAGGACCACAGCGTTGTCACCAGCGACCACGTCGTTCCCGGCCCCGCCGTCGAGGAAGTCGCCGGCGTCCTGTCCGCCTACCACGTTGTGGCCGCCGATGAGGTCGTCGTCGTTGTCCCCGCCGTACATGACGTCGGTTCCCTGGCCGCCGAGAAGGATGTCGTCGCCGGCCTCGCCGTACACGACATCACCGCCACCACCGTTCAGGACCTGCGTGAAGGTCGAGGTGAAGGTGAACGGGTCGTTGAGGGTGTTCAGCGGCAGGGCAGCGGCGTTGACCCCGCCGCCCATCGTCGCCAGGAGGGAGGCGAAGTCACCGAAGACGAGGTCGTTGCCGGCCCCCGCGCGGATCGTGTCGGCGCCGGTCTGACCGAGGATCAGGTCGAAGCCGCTCCCGGTGGTGATCGTGTCGCCGCCGCCCAACGTCGGGTCGGTCGAGACGACGCGGTCGATGTCACCGGCGTCAGCGTCATCCCCAGGCAGCAGCGGCGTCAGATAATTCCGGCCGGCATCGGCCGCGGTCCAGTCGACGTAGCCGTTGTCACCCAGCACCACATTGTTCCCGTCGCCGGCCTGCACCATGTCACCGGCCAGACCACCGAGCACCACGTCCAGACCCGAGCCGGTCGTGATCGCGTCCGACCCACCGATCTCCGGCGAGATCGTCGTCACTAGACCCACCGTCATCGGCAAGCTCGCCCACCGGTCGAGGTTGGACACTGCCGCCAGCACCATCCCGGAGTCACCCAGCACGACGTTGCGACCCTCAGCGGCAACGGTCCCGTCGGCGCCGAACCCACCCAGGACCACGTCGTTACCGGCGCCGGTCGTCAGGGTGTCGTTGCCACCCAGGTCGGTGTCGGTCGACACGATCCTGTCGATGTCGGAGGCGTCCGCGTCGTCGCCACCCGAGAACGTGTAGCCCCGGCCGGTGTCGGCGGCGGTCCAGTCGACGTAGCCGTGGTCACCCAGCACCACGTTGTCACCGTCACCAGCCTGGACGGTGTCACCGGCGAACCCACCCAGAACAACGTCCAGACCCGAGCCGGTCGTGATCGAGTCCATCCCACCGATCTCCGACGAGATCGTCGTCACCAGACCGACCGTCATCGGCAGCGCACCCCAGCGTGGTCCGTCGAGCAACGCGGCGGTCGCCCGGCCGTTGTCGCCGAGCACGATGTTGCGGCCCTCGCCTGCGTTGACGGTGTCGGCACCGAATCCGCCGATCACGACGTCGTCACCGGCACCGGTCGTGACTGTGTCGTTGCCGCCGAGTTCCGGGTCGGTGCTCCAGATCCGGTCGATGTCGGAGGCGTCGCCGTCGACCGTGACCCAGTCGACGAAGCCCGAGTCACCCAGCACGATGTCGGTCTGGTCGAGTGCCGCAGCGTCGCGGTTCGTGGTGATCGTGTCGGCGCCGACGCCGCCGAGCACCACGTCGCGCCCGCTGCCGGTGGTCACGGTGTCGTTCCCGCCGATGGTCGGGTCGACCGTGATGACCAGGCCCACCAGCCGCTCAACGCCGTCCGTCGTGTCACCGGGGCCACCGCGCCCGGAGACCGCCACGGCCAGGAGCTCGAGTGCCGCGAGCTGCTGCGGTGAGACCGGCACCGCGGTGTCGATGCCGGTGACCGTCCCGGGCGCGAACCACAGGACCCGGCCGCGGTCGGCGAGCACGATGTCGCCGCCCGTACCGCCGTGGATGATGTCGCTTCCCTGACCACCGAAGACGACCAGCGGCAGCGTCGAGGTCTGCGCGAGGACGGTGTCGTCGTCGGGCTCCGTGACCTGAGGAGCGGTGAACGTCTGGGTCGCCCGGCGGGTCACCTCGATCACCACGTGGGACGCACCCCCGTCGCGCTGTGCACCGGCGTCGAAGCCGAGCATCGATCCGGTGAGCGTGTAACTCACCTCGACCCCGTTGACCAGGACCCGCACGCGGTCGTCCACTCCGAGCGGATCACCGAGGTCGTACGTCGTCGTGCCGCTGCGGCTCAGCACCGTGGCGACGACGTGGTCGACCGTGACGGTGATGACGGCGCCGAGCGGGTGGGTGTCGAACAACCCGATGGTCCCGGCCGTGGCGTTGACGACGAACCGGCTCGCCGGCACCGTGACCCCGTTGACCGCCACGCCGACCGTGTCGTCGGACACCGGGCCGTCGCCGAGCGAGATCGGCGAGGTCGGCCGGAGCAGGCCGTCGAACGGACCCTGGGTGTTGAGGACGAAGAAGCCGTCCCGACCGGTCCCGGCAGCCTGCAGGTCGACGCTGACCACGTCGCCGCCGAGCCCGGTGCTGAGCCAGGTGGTCGTACGCACGCCGTTCCGCGTGTGGGTGCCGTCGACATGCAGGCGGTCCACGCCCGATCCGGTCCACAGCCGGATGCCGTCGGCGAAGGTGCCGGTCGCCGCGGCCCGGTAGGTGATGGAGCCCTGCGCGAGACCGACCACGAAGATCTCGCCGGCCCCACCCAGGAAGCTCTCCCCGTCGTCGACCGTGCCGTCGCGGCCGACCGCGGCGCTCTTGCTGTCGGTGACCAGCACCGGCGCGACCGTCGTACCCTTGCCGGTCGTGGTCGCCTCGTCGCTGACCAGCAGCGTGTGGCGGCCCTCGCCGGCGTCGAGGTTCAGGGTGCCGGCGAGCCGGGACAGGTCACCGGCCAGGTAGACCGGGTGACCGGTCTCGCCGACCGCGGCCAGCGACGAGATGTAGACCCGGTCGTCGCCGGCGGCGAGCGAGACATTCGTCAGCGGGAGCGTCCCACGCACGTTGAGCACGTCGGCACCCGAACCGAGGGTCAGGTTGAGCGTCTCCAGGCCGTAGTAGTTGATCCCATCGCGCCGCGTCAGGTCGGTGGCTGCCGCGCCGGCGCCCAACGCCACCAGCTCCACCAGGACGGGGACCGACGGGTTCTCGTTGACCTCGCCGCGGAACCCGATCAAGTAGTCGTTGCCGACCTTCCAGACGTAGACGCTGTCCGCGCAGCGGGTCAGGTTCCCCGTCCCGCAGGTCAGCGACACTCCGGGATCCGCGCCGGCTGTCCGCGGGTAGAGCAGCACCTGCAGCGCAGCCCGCACCTGCTCAGCGCTTGCGCCGGCCATAAAGGTCGCCGCGCCGACACCCACGAGCACGATGGTGAACGAGGTGGCCCCGGCCTCCGGTGTGACCGAGAACAGCTGGTCCAGGGGACGTCCCAGCTCGTCCAGCCCGGTGCGCGCCACCATGTCCAGACCCGTCAGTGACGTCTGGGTAAGCACTCCCACGTTGTTGTTCGAGTCGGCGGCGTCGTCGAGCCAGGCGGTGTCGGTGCCCGCGCCGCCGTCGAGGACGAGCAGCGCCGCGAGCAGGTCGAGCAGGCGGGCTTCGGTCCCGACGAAGAACCGGTCGTCGCCGGCGCCACCCAGCACCGCGCTGTGCCCATTGACCGTACGGATGGTGAGGCTGTCGGCGCCGCGGCCGGCATCGACCGTCGTCGTCCCGGCGTGGGTCGTCTCGATGGTGAAGGTGTCGGCGCCGTAGCCGAGCAGGACGGTGAGATCCTCGAAGGCCGCGTAGACGACACCGCCGGGCAGCGCCCGCCCGGCCAGCACCCGGTCGCCGGCCATACCCAGCCCGGTGAGGCGGGTGCCCGTGAGCGTGCCGACATCGGCCGCCGGGCTGTCCTCGTTGTGCACGATCAGCCGGTCGATCTGGGCCGCCTCGATCGCCTCTGCGGTCGTGGCGGTGATCGCACGTGGGTTGCCCGAACTCTCCCCGGGCAGCAGGACCGGCAGGTAGCCGTCGAGGGTGAGCGGCACGACCGGGTCCGGATCCTCGCCGCCGCTGACGAACAGCGGGCCCTGGATCAGGGTGACCCGGCGGGCGGCGTCGGCGAAGGCCTGGACGTCGCTGCCGTCGACGATCACGTCCTGGACCGCCCGGAAAGTGACCGTCTGGGCCAGGTGCCAGTTCGCCGCGTTGAAGGTGAGTACGAGCGTCCCGTCGGACTCCAGCGTCTGATCCGTCCCGACGACGAACTCCACCTGGATGCGACTGCAGCCGTTCGGCAGCCCGCAGACGAGCGCCCCGATGTTCAAGCTCGGCGACAGGATCGGCCGCAGCCGTACCGTGATCGTCTCGGTGTCCGGTGAGCGGGTCAGCCGCACGAGGACGGTGTCGGTCGCGCCGTACTGCCCGGCCACAGCCCCCTCGACCAAGCGGGTGGTGCCGCCGGTCTGGTGAACGATCACGCCGGCGGTGTCGGCGTCCGCGACCAACGCGCTCACCAGATCGACGAGCACGCCTGGCACGCCGACGACCAGGATCTGGGTGCCTGCGCTGATGGCGCTGCCCCACGGGTCGTCGACGGTGATCGTGTTCGTGGTGTTCGAGGCGATGGTCCGGTAGAACGTGCCCCCGGTCCGGCCGACGACCCGCACCTGGGCACCGGACAGGCCGCCGTTCGCGGTCGGCAGGGAACTACCGCTGATCGTGATCGTGGTGCCGTCGATGTCGATCGCTGTGACGGTGCCGGTCACCTCTCCGGTCGCGACCGGGGAGCTGTAGCCGGTGATGACCCAGCTGCTCGTCGCGTCGGGCACGACCTCCCAGTCGCCCTCGGCCACGATGGTGTCGGCCGTGTTGCTCCAGATCGACCGCACCTGGCCGGCGCCCTTACCGGCGGTGATGCGCACCAGGTAGCCGCGCAGGCTGACCCCCGCGAACGGCGATCCGGCGACGGTGAACTCGTCGGCGCGTCCGGTGCCGCCGAACACCATCCCACTAAGCGTGTCAGCGCTGCTCACCGTGCTGCTCGCTACCGCGACGTGCTGCCCCTCGACGACGCCGTCCCGCTTGGCCGAGACGCGGACCATACGCGCGGTGACGTCCCCGGCCAGGAAGGTCAACGTCAGGAAGCGCGCCGGCGCGAGGGTCGACCCGTCAAGCTTCAGCAGCAGCTGCTCGCCGGCGTCGATCGTCACGGTGACCATCGCCAGCGGCGCACGGGTCAGCGCGACGGTGAAGGTGTCCGAGATGGCACCGAGGCCCGCCACGTCGACCGGCTCGGTGAGCCGGAGCCCGCCGTCCGGCAGGACCACGACGACGCCGACCTGCTCGTCGTCCAGCACCCGGACGACGGTGTTGGCGACCTGCAGCTGGTCGTACTCGCCGACGCCGCGGATCTGCCAGCGGCTGGTCGCGTCCGGCGTGATGCCCCAGGCGGCAACGGTCAGGGTGTCGGCGCTGTTGCCCTGGATGACCCGCGTCTGCCCCGCCCCCGTGCCGCTGGTGATCGTGACCTCGCGACCGGACAGCGTGCGGCCGGCGAACGCCCCCGTCGAGGTGAGCGTCGTCGCCGTGGCGCTGCCGACGACCCCGGAGATGCGGCCGACGACCATCGCCTGCAGCGGGACGGCCCGCTCACCCTCGGAGGAGTTGTCGAAGGAGGCGCGGACGTACAGCCGTTGCTCCGTGGTGTTTCCGGCGGCGAAGACCAGCGTCACGGACGTCGCCCAGGTGATGCGGTCCAATGAGAGCTGGACGAAGCGCGCGCGACTGGTCGATGTCGGGTCGACAGCCGGCGCCGCCAGCGTGACCTCGACCTCGGTCGTCGGCGTGAAGGTCGGCCGGACCCCGATCTGACCAGTGGCGACACCCCGCTCGTTGACCACGATCGAGCCGCCGACCGGTACGACCACCAGCGCCGGCTCGTCGTCGTCCTGGATCTCGGCGGCGATGCCGTCGACGGGGATGCCGGTCCAGGTGCTGCTCAGGCCGCCGCTGCTCTCGACGGAGTTCCGCACCAGCCCGGTGTGGCCGAGCAGGTCGTCGGCCTGCACCGGGGTGGCCGCGCCGGCGACCTCGACCCGGTCGCTGCCGAGCCCGCCGAAGATCGAGGTCTCGACGTTGGCGTTGGTCGAAAGCACGAAGAAGACGTCGTCGCCTTCCATGCCGTGCACCCGCAGCCGCTCGATGTTGATGTAGGACACGAAACGGCCTGCGCCGTAGACGCCGTCGGAGGTCACGACATACGTGTCGTTGAACTCGGTGCCGATCACGACGATCGTGTCGTAGCCCTCGCCGCCGTCGATCGCCACCGGTGCGTTCGTGGCGTACTCGATGTAGTCGCGGCCCTGACCGGCGTTGATGGCGCTCGTCTCGGACTCGGCGACGAAGCTGCGGATGACGAAGGTGTCGTCGCCGGCCTCGCCGTTGAGCTGCACCGTCGCCTTGTTCCGGAACACCTCGAAGACGTCGTCGCCGGTGCCGCCGTTCATGGTGGTGGCGAACGAGACGCCGTTGGAGAGCCACCCTCGGGTGGAGTCGAAGAAGTTCGCCGCGAAAGCAGGGTCGGACTCGTCCGTGGGCAGGCCGAACTCGACCCCCGAGACGTAGTTGGTGAACAGCTGGCCGATCCGGAACCGGTCGTTGCCGGACCCGCCGTTGACGGTCATCAGCGAGGCGTTGTCGTCGAAGGCGAAGGTGTCGTCGCCGGCATGGCCGTTGACGATCACGCCGGCGTTGATGCCGTCGGTGTAGGTCACCTTCTCGGCCATTGTGAAGGCCCCGCCGGCGTTCGGCGCGGACATCAGCGCGATCAGCCGGCGACGCATCAGGAAGGTGTCGTTGCCCGCCGAGCCGTTGACGACCAGCACGTTGGTCGAACCGTCGTAGCCGGTGTCGATCACGTCGATGCGGGTGCTGCCCTTTCCGAACAGCCCGACGAGGGAGTAGTCGGCCCCGGCGCCACCGTCCAGGGTCAGTGCCTTGCCGTCCATCGGGTTGGCATCGCCGGCCGCGTCCGGGACCGCGTTGACCACGAGCCAGTCGTTGCCCGCCTCGCCGTTCACCCGGGTCGTGCCACCGATCGCCTCGACGAGCACCCAGTCGTCACCGGCACCCGCGTTGACGGTGGTCGTGCCGGTCAGGGTGCTGTCGACGTTGAGCACGTCGCTGCCCGTCCCGAGCTGCACCGCGAGGTGCTCGAAGCCGTTGTAGGTCACCAGACCGTCGGTCATCGCGGAGAACGACGGGGCGACCGCTGGCTGTCCGGGCTCACCGGTCAGGCCGAGCCCGGTCACCGCGGTGATCTTCCGGCTCCAGCCGGCCTCGCCGGCGAACGCGCCGGTGTAGGCGATGGTCCACCGGCCACCCGTCGCGGTGACGACGACGTTGCCGACGCCGAGCAGCATCTCGAGGGCCAGCTGGAGCTTGGCCGCCGTGACGTCGTAGTCGAGCTGCACGGTGGTGCCGGCGCCCGCGACCGTGATGGTGAACCGCCCGTCGAACGCGCCCAGCACACTGACGACCTGAACGAGGCTCGGTCGCGGCACCAGCCCACCCAGCGTCATCCCGAGACCGGCGATGGTCCCCGAGGTGACGACGCCAATCGTGTCGGTCGTCGTCGTCGTGTCGTCGACGAACAGCCGGTCGTCGCCGGTCCCGGCAGTGAGCGAGATCGAGGAGTCGATCCCGGCCAGGTCACCGCCGATGCCGGTGAGAGTCGAGCTGATGCGTACGGTGTCGTTGCCTGCGCCGGTGTCGACCGTCAGCGGGCCGTGCACCGCCCGGATGATGACCGTGTCGTTCCCGCTGCCGGTGATCAGGCTCGTCGGCCGGGTCAGCCCGCTGTGGGTGTCGTTGATCGTGTAGGTGTTGCCCCCGGTACCGAGCGTGACGTCGAGGTCCTCGAAGGCCCGGTAGGTGATGCCCACCGTCATGTCCAGGCCGGTGATCGTCGTGTCGGTCTGCTGACCGGTGTTCGCGGTGGCGTCGCCGGAGTCGTCGACGGTGAGCAGGTCGAGGCCGGTCAGACCGGGCTGGCCGCCGCCGTCCACCTCGAGCGCGGCCAGGATCGCGTTCAGCGTCCCGCCGATGTTCGGCCATGTCGTGGTGGTGTTGCCCAGGCCGGCGTTCGAGCCGACGGCAACCTCGTCGTCACCTTCGCCGGCCTCCACGAGATGGCGGGCAGAGATCCGGCGGACGGCGACGCGGTCACCGCCCCCGAGGGTACGGATCTCGACGAGCTCCAGACCGGCATGGTCGATGCTGACCAGATCCTGCGATGCGGTGCTCGTGGTCTGCCGGACGAGGCCCTTGCCGCCCTGCACGTCGACGATCAGGTCCTCGCGCAGGCTGCTCCCCCACACCTCGAGCTCGTCCGCGCCACCGGCTGTGTCGGTGATGTGCACCCTGGCACCGGCCGCCGCGCGCAGCTCGACGCGGACGAGGTCGTCACCCTCGCCCGTCGACAGGGTGGCGTCGCCGGTCCAGCTGCGCACCGAGCGGGCGCCACCGCCGACCGCCAGCGAACCGTCCGCGTCACCGATCAGGAACACGTTGCGTCCGAGCCCGCCGGTGAGCTCGGCCTTCTCGAAGATGCCGTCGAGGTCCTCGACCGTGCCGGCGCTGAAGTCGACCCCGCTGCTACCGACCACGCCGACAACGAACAGGTCGTCGTAAAGCCCGAAGTCGGCATCGAACGTTTCGATGAGGGTGTCCGTGCCGCCGGCGTCGACGAAGGTGTCGCGGCCCGCCCCGCCGGTGATTGCGTCATCACCGAGCCCGCCGTCGAGTTCGTCGTCGAATGGCGTGCCGATGAGTCGGTCGTTGCCGCCCTGTCCGCGAAGCGTGACCGCAATGCGGTTTTCGGTCAGATCCGATGCCTGGATCTCGTCGTCACCGGCACCGGCCTCGATGACCAGACCGTCGCCCTCGGCCCGGAGGCTGCGCCCCACCCAGACCGCGTAGCTGCCTGTCCGGGCAACCTTGACGTCGGTGCCGGATCGGCCGGTGCCGGGCTGCCCGGCGAGGGTCACGGTGTAGATGTCGGCGGCGACAGAGCCTCGGATGGTCACCGAGTCGGCAGCGCCGTCGCCTGGACTGCCACCGAGGTCGAGCGTCAGGTTCGCCACCCCCGACACCACGCCGTTCGCGGTGAGATCCTCCACCACGAAGGTGTCACCGCCAGGCCCACCGTCGATGAAGAAGTTCTCGACTGAGGCGACGTCGTGGGTCTTGCCGTTCAGTGCGAGACGGACCGTGTTCGCCGAGGGGGCGCTGATCGTCAGGTTGTCCGAGTTGCTGCTCAGCGTCAGGTACAGCGCGTCCACGTCGGCACCGCCGGTGATCACCGGTCCGTGGATCGCTGGCAGGTTGGGCGCGTTGACGACCGGATAGGCCACTGACCCGTCCAGGACGACGAACAGGAGGTCGTCACCGCTGCCTCCGTCATAGCTGCCGGCCAGACCTTCGAGCTGGTCGTCGTCGGCGGCACCGTTGAGGACGTCGGTGATCGCGCTACCGATCAGCCGGTCGTTGCCGCCGCCCCCGTTGATCGTCGCTCGGCCGCTGCCTGCGTGGACCAGGAAGTCCTCGCCCCCGTCACCGTCGATCGTGACGTTGCCAGGACCGGTGGCGGCAATGTAGTCGTCATTCCCACCACCGGACAGCGAGCTGCCGGCCACTGTCCCCGTGTACATGCCGGCGTAGCTGATCACGTCGTCGCCGACCCCGCCGTCGATGGTGACGGGAACCAGGACGCTGTCCCGGATGATGACCGTGTCGGCGCCCGTGCCGAAGTTCCCGGTGACCGACCTGACGTTGGAGTAGGTGTTGCTCCGTCCGAAGGCCGTGACCTTGATGGTGGCCAGGGAGGAGTCGCCGCCGATCTGTTCGATGATGAAGGTCTCGTGATGGTCGCCGATGCTGCGGTCGGTTGCACTGAAGGCGGTGTCGGTGCCGATGTTGCGCCACTGCATCCGGGTGTCGCCGGCATTCAGCTCCAGCGCCGCTCCCGATCCGGGGGTCCACGCGCGGGCAGCGGCCTGCGAGCTCGCACCGGCGTTGCCCGCCAGATAGGTCGGCCTGGGGAACTGCAGGTAGCCGATGGTGAAGGTCGCCGTCTTGGTGATGGTGATGAATAGCAGCTCGATCTCGATCTTCACCTCGAGCTCGATCTTCACCCGGCCGTCGTCACCCGCGGTGGCGGTGTCGATGCTGAACCGGAAGCCGAGGCCGACACCGGCCAGGGTGATGCCGAACGCCCGCACCTTGACGCTGGCCGAACCGCTGAGCTCGAAGAAGTACGTGCCGTCCTCTCGCGCCTGCGAGGTGATGCGGAAGGAGAAGTCCCCGCGCAGACCGAAGTCGTCCGAGCCGATCTGCATCCGGCCGGCGAGCTTGACGTCGAAGTTGCCCTTCGAATCCAGGAAGATCGAGCCGGACAGGCTCGCCAGGCCGAAGAAGTCCACCGACGCGGCGGCGTCGAACCGCCAGTAGGTCTGCTGACCGGCGGCCTGGGTGACCAGAATCCGCAGGCTGGCGTCGAAGTTGAGCACCTTCAGGATGTGGACCTTGCCCCGCAGGTCCAGCAGGAACGTGTTGGCCGCGATGCCGAGGCGGGTCTTGTTCGTCGTGTTGAGCTGGAAGGTCCCGGACGCATCGATCCCGAAGACGCCGACCTCGGCCTTGACGGTGATATTGAGCAGGAGCGCGATGCCCTTGCTGTCCGGCTCGTTGATGACCGCAGCCCCACCGTCGACCCGGAACTGCAGCCCACCGATGTCGAACGCGACGCCGAACAGCAGCTGGAACCCGGTCGGCGAGATGGCGATCTCGACGAAGCCGCTCCCGCTGGCGAGGTTCTTGAAGGTGACGCTGCCGTCGATGCGCAGCAGGAACCCGGGCGCAACCGTGCTGCTGCCGAGTGTCTGGGTGCGGCCGGTGGTGTTGAGGGCGAGCAGGGCGCCGACGTTGAACTTCAGGCCCACCGCTGAGCCGAAGTTGACGTCGAGCTTGACCTGGACCCTCGCGACCAGGCCGCTCGGACCGATGCGGAAGCCGCTGTTGACGATGTCGACCCGGCCGATCGGATCGAGCACCATCGAGCCGTTAACGACGAGCTCGAGACCGGGGTTGGCCCCGGCGAGCTCGAGCCGGAACAGCACCGAGCCGGCGATCGAGATCCGGTCGCCGATCTGCAACAGGCCGGCCATCTCGAGCTTGAAGCCCGCGACGGTGGCGATCGTGTCGGTGATCACGACCAGGTTGCCGGCAGCGTCGCGCTCGAAGCCGTCGAAGACCGTCACCCCGCTGCTGGTGGTGACCGTCTTGACCTTGAACGTCTGGATCTGCTGCGTCGAGGCAAAGGTGTTGAGCTCGAGCAGGAACTGCCCGTTCAGCACCACGCCGGGGATCGCGCTGCTGCCCAGGGTGAGGTGCACCCGACCGACGACGCCGGTCCGGGCGCCGATGTAGACGGCCAGGTTCACGGTGCCGGTCAGGGAGCCCAGGAACTCGATCGAGGTGCCGACCGCGCCGTCGACCTTGAAGTACGCCGTACCGGTCGGGTCGAGCGCGGCCGTGATGCCGATGAACCCGTTGAGGGTCAGGACACCGCCGATGCTGAGCTGCGCGGCAATCGTCGCCTTGACGTAAATCTCTCCACCGGCTGGCGCGTTCGGGTTGCGCTGGCCGTCCAGCCCAGGAGCCGCTCCGAAGATGGTGATCGTGCGGGGCTCCTCGGGCCGCAGCAGTGGCAGGAAGGCCTCCGGGATGATGAAGGTCTTGTCCTGCAGGGTGGTGTTGAAGCTCACCTGGACGCTGCCGGTGGCGCTGAACAGGCTGCCGACGCTCGGCAGGCCGATTTCGCCACCGGCAGACACAGTGAGCGAGCCCGCCACCCCGTCGGTCGAGATGATGATCAGTCCGGTCGCCGCCCCGTAGGTGAGCATCGCGTCGCCGAGCCCGAAGGACAGCTCAGCAGTCGCGTACAGCTGGAACTTCGGGGTCGAGGACGCCTCGATGGACAGGAAGAACCCGCCCTGCAGCCGCACCAGGTCGGTGGTGGTGTTCGGCACCCGGATGCGGGCCTGCCCGACCAGCTCGAGGGAGAAGCTGCGCGGCGCGAGGTTGTAGGAACGAACGAGGTCGGTCCCTCCGGCCCCCAGACCCTTGAGCGTGATGGTCTCGACCTTCGCCAGCCCGGTGGTGTTCACCTGAAGCGTGCCCTTGGCGAACAGGAACAGGCCGTACTGCTCGAGCTCGGAGAAGTTCGTCTCGAGGCTGGCGACGCCCCAGAACTGCGGGACGACGCTCACGCCGCCGCTCAGGTCGAGGATGAACCGGCCGGCGGTGGCGCCGACCGTACCGAGCTTGATGATCTTCAGCTGGCCGGCGAAGGTCAGGGTGAACAGCTTGCGCGCCGTGTCGATCTCCAGCACGACCTCGGCGGTGAGCTCGAGCAGCGGCTCGTCGAGCAGCCCCAGGGCCGACAGCGTGATCCCGCCGGACAGCTCGATGAAGAACGAGGTGCCGCGGGTGATGGTACGGAACGAGCTGCTGCTCGCCGCCCCCGCGTTGAGGTCGGTGTCGGTCCAGCTGCCGGCAACGAAGGCGACGCTGACCGTGCCGGCGCCGACGCTGCCGGTGTAGAGGTAGCGGAAGGTCGACGCGTCGCGCTGCACGGTGCCCTGGGCGAGCAGCGATTCCGCGCCGGCACCGCTCAGGGTGAACTCCGCGTCGTTGTCGAGGACGCTGCTCGCCTTCACCGTCGTGCCACGCACCGGCGTGAAGGCGACATCCACCCAGGTACGGGCGGCAATCGCGTCGACGGCTGTGCCGTCCAGCGCCTCGCTCGCCGCCGCCGCTGCGTACTCCGCGGTGTTCCAGGTCGTGCCGCTGGTGTTGCTCCACCCGGCGTCCACGAAGGAGACGGTGAGCTGACCGCCCTTGTGCCCGGTGAAGAAGTATCGGAACCGGCCGGTGGCCGCGTCGATGAGGGCCGGCGTGCCGTCGACCGTGAGCACCGTGTCGCCCTCACGGATCGTGATCTCCGCGCCGCGGTCGAGCACGCTGGCAAGGTCGATGCCGGTGTTGTCGAAATCGGTGAGCAGGACGTCGACGTAGCCGCGGCCGTTGAACTCGCCGGCGTCGATCAGCTGGCCCGCAGTCGGGTCGGCGAGGGCGGCGGCGGGGACGTCGAGCGAGAAGGTCTCCGTCTCGGCCTGGTTCGACGTGCCGCCGGTGTCGGCGAACCGGCCGGCGAAGACGGTGAGGGTGTAGCCGCCGGCGGACAGGGTGGCGGTGAAGCCGTAGCGGTAGACATCGGTCAGCCCGACGCGCACCGGGGCGGACAGGGCGATGAGGTTACCGGCCGCATCGCGGAGCTCGACCTCGTCGCCGTTGATGGAGTTGTGGTCGACCGCGAAGCCGGAGCTGCCCCGGAACCGGACCTCGACGTAGCGCTGCGCGTTGAGCGCGTCGCGGCCGATCGCCGACCCGGCGAGGCCCAGCGTCTGTGGTTCGCCGGCCACGATGACGGTGCGGACCAGATCAGCGGTGGCGCCCGCGACGGTGAAGCGCAGGACCTGCTCGAGGTTGGCGTAGGTCGCCGGCGACGGTGGCCCGCGATCGTTGGCGGCACGCAGCTGGCTGGCCGCGATCGTCACCGTCACCGCGCCGGGCCGGAAGGACCCGAGCAGCTCGTACCGGAAGGTCCGTCCGTCTGACAGCGCGATCGGCGTGCTGCCCGGCGCGACCAGCAAGCCGGCGCCACCGAAGCCGCCGAACTGCAGGTCGGTGGCTTCGATGAGCGAGGAGGTGTCGAGTGTCGAGCCGTCCGGCACGTCGTAGGTGACGTCGAGGAAGGTGCGGACCGTCGTCACCGCCGCCCGGGTGCTGGCTGCCGGGGCGACGGTCGGGTCGCTGAACGTCACCGTTCCGTCCACGAGGGTCACGGTCACGTCGATCGGATCGGTCGACGGTGTGGTCGGCGGATCCGTGACCGGGCGGACCAACAGCACCGGGATGGCGTACTCGTCAGTCGATCCGATCCGCACGATGGCTCTGGTGACATCGCGGGTCACTACCCAGGTGTCGGTTGCGGCAAAGGTGAATCGGGCGCGGCTGATGACCGACTCGGGGTCGACGTGCCCGCCGTTTGGTCCGAGCGGGAAAAGGACGTTCAGTGACCCCGGGATGGCGTCCAACGGGATGGACACCGTGGGCAGCACCGGTGTCGGAGCGCCCTCGAAGGCCCAGGCTTCGGGCAGATACGTGATCGTGACGTCTCCAGGAGCGAACCGGCCGGTCAGCCAGAAGCGGAAGCGCTGCGTGTTCGGCGCACCGCCGGTGATCTCGTTCGGTGCACGGGTGCCGTCGATCGCGATGGTTCCGAGGCCACTGCCGCTCAGCGTGAACTCCGGCGCGAAGTCGAAGACGGAGTCCTCGTCCAGGGTTCGGCCGCTGGGCACGGCGATGTCGACGTCGATCCAGTTGCGGTTGTTGAGGGCGTGCACGTCAATGGCGGCGTCCGGGCCCGGCTCGCTGGGCAGCGCCGTGACTCCCTGGACCGCATAGGACAGGGTGAACTCGGCGTTACCGGCGCCCGGGGTCACGCCGGTGGAGGTGGTGAGGTCGGCGTTGCGGAACGTGCCACCGTCGAACACCAGGCGTACGTCGCCGAGCGGCATCGCAGCGGCGCTGTCGCTGAGGGTGTAGCGGAACCGGGTGATGCCTTCCTTGCGCACTGCCGCGGCGAGCAGGGCAGGATTCGAGATCGAGCCGCCGTTGAGGACGTCGGCGGCACCCAGGACGACGACTTCGGTGGCGACCTCGAGCGGATCCGACGGGTCGTTCTTGTAGCGGTAGAGCACGCGGCGGTCGGCGCCGGTGCCCTCGACCACGAGTGCTGCGAAGACGACGCCGCCAGGCACCACCACCGTGACGATCGGGACCGGCACCGCCAGGACGGAACGGTCGCCGCTGGTCGGGGTCGCCTGGCCGGGAGTCACGCCGGTGTAGAGCCGGAACGGCGCGCTGGAGAGGGTCAGCAGCGCATCCACGTCGAGCGACGCTCCGGTAGCGGGCTGGAACACCACGTCGACGAACTTGTCACCGAGTTGGTTCACCAGACCGGCGTCGACACTGCCGCCGGCGAAGACGGGCGCCGCCACCGTCGCGGTCGGTGCGGTGGACGTGCCCGCGGCCGTCGGCACCGACGGCGCGTCGAAGGCAACGTCCGAGCCGGTGCTGTCCCTGAAGCCCATCTTCAGCTTGCCGTAGATGGTCAGCAGCCGGACCTGGTCGGGGATGTCGGCGAGGAACAGGATCGTGACGCCGCCGGAAGCCACCTTGGACAGGTCGGCGTAGAGCTTCGCGCTCATCGAGATGTTGTCGGCTGCGAAGTTGAGCTTGCCGACGATGAGGAACTTGCCATCGGTGGAGATCTTGATGATCACCTGTCCGTTGAACACGGCCGGCGAGGTGTAGATGGAGAACAGCCTTGCCGACCCGGTGATCGTCATCGGCGCAGTGAAGGCGGCTGCGAAGGCCTCGAGCGGGCTGGTGCCGTTCAGCGCGCGAGCCTGCCGGGCCACCTGCTGCTGCAGCGAGGCGAGCCACTCGTCGGCGGTCAGGGCGGTCGGCAGCGCGAAGTTGGAGCTGCGCAGCTGGAGTGGGTCCTCGATGGACGGCAGTGACTTGAAGAACTCGACCCCGGCGGTGAAGTCGTTGATGGCCAGGCCCGAGATCGGTTCGAGCACGATGCCGCCCGGCACGTTGACATTGATCAGCACCTGCAGCGGGCCGAGCTCGGACAGGCCAATCCGGATGCCGAACCCGGCCATGCCGGCGAGCGTGAAGCTGCCCTGCAGGCCCAGGTAGAACACCCGGTGGGCGACAGGCGTGCTGTTGTCGAGCACGCCGATGATCTGGAAGCCCTCGTTCAACTTGAGGATCCCGCCGACCAGGCTGGCCTCGACCTGACCGCCGAACATCGCGCCCTTGATCGTGACGCCGAGCGAGTCGATCCCGATGATCGGGAACTTGCCTTGTGCGAGCAGGGCCGGGGCGATGCGGATCCCCTGCACCGAGCCGCTGAACTCGAGTCCGCCGACCCCCTTCAGGCCGGTGACCGTCGCCGACAGGATCAGGACGAAGTCGGCCGGGTCGTTCTCGATGTCCGCCCAGGTGATGCCGATCGCGTCGATCCGAATCGGCAGGAAGGACGGCCACTTGAAGGAGTCTCCGCTGGCCGAGCCGATCGACAGGAACACCCCGAAGCCGGGCTTGGCCTTGAAGGTTCCGTCGCCGAGGAAGGCGAAGTTACGCCCTTCCCCGCCGAGCTCCAGCCCGCCGATGTTCACCTTGGCCCCGACGGACAGGAAGCTCGCGAGCTCGCGGGTGCTGCCGATTGCTCCGGTGTCGAGCCGGAACCCGACCGACGACAGCGTGACGAACTGGCCGAGCTTGACCTCGAGCGTGTCGACGACGATCTGCAAGGCGTCGACCTTCCCGCCGGTGAACGTGAGCGCGATGCGGAACGCCTCGGTGTCCTCGCCGCCCCCTGGCCTGACGTCGTCCGCCGTCTTGCGGTCGAGCAGCGTGGCCGAGAAGGCCTTGCCGGGGAAGAGCTTCGCCCCGCCGGTGGCGATGAAGACCTCACCGGTGAAGTTCGCGAACGGGTTGCCGGCTCCGAACACGACGGTCAGGCCGGAGATCCCGATCCGGATGTCGTCGAGCTCCAGGATGCCGCCGAAGGTGATCTTCGGGTCGACGGTGCCCGGCGGGGGGGCGCCGGCTGTCGGGGTGAGCCCGTTGCCGGTCGTGGTCCCGGTCAGCGGCAGGCCGTAGGCGAGTTCGACCGTGCCCAGGCTGAAGCCGTTGCCGCGCACCACCAGGCCCGGGATGCGGGTGGGTGCCTGCGGCTTGCTCGGGTCGTTCGGGTCACCGGCGATGGTGCCGACCGGGTCGACGTTCTGCTTGGTGGTGACCGGGTCGTACGGGCGGATGGTGCCGGTGATCCCGAACCTCGGGAAGGTGATGGTGGCGGTGTTGATGCGCAGCAGCTCCTGCGTCACGCCGCCCAGCGGGTCGTAGCCGAGGACGACACCCTCCGCCGTGAGGTCCGCGACGTTCGGGATGTGCGCCTCCAGCGAGGCGATCCGCAGCCCCCACTTGCCGGTCGGCTCCACCCGCACGTTGCCGCTCAGCAGACCAAAGACGTCCACCGCCAGGTCGAAGGTGCCCATCACGCCGATCAGGTCGACGGTGACGCCGCTGCCGCTCTGCTGCGCCTGGGCCGCGCCGGGCGCCGCGGGCGTGCCGCCGAAGGCGAGCGAGGCCCGGTCGACGCCGACGGCGATGGTGAGAATGACCATCCCGTCGGCGAAGCCGAAGTCGGCAAGCCCGATGCGCGGTCCCTGCAAGGTGAGCGGGCCGAGCGGGCGCGGGCCGGCCGATGTCGCCGCGCCGGCTGCCGAGGGGTCGATCGTGAAGCTCTGCGTGAGACCGGCCAGGTTGCCGCACGGCAGCGGCTTGCCGATGCATCGCGCCGCCGAGCCGACCGTCTGCCACACGCCCGCATCGAACGTGACCTCGACCGTGCCCGGCTGGAAGACGCCGACCAGGTTCCGCGGGGCCTTGTCGCGCAGGAAGTAGCGGTAGGTCACCGAGGTGGCCGTGTCGGCCCGGCCGTTGATGAGCAGCGGGGCGCCGATCAGGGTGGGTCGGCCGATGGCGCCTGTGGTAGCCAGATCCAGCTCTGCGGCGACGATCCCGGTGCCGGACAACCTGAACGGCACCGACGACTCGAGGGTGCTCTTGACGATCGGCGTGCCGTCGAGGCTGGTGTAGGTGATGTCGAGGTAGCGCTGGCTGTTGAGCACGCCCGCGGTCACCCCCGTGCCGTTGGCGGGGTTCGCGAGCACCGCGATCGGACCGAGCGGGGCACCCGTCGTCAGGGCGAGGAAGAACGACTCCTCTTCACCGAGGTTGGTGGCGCCGCCCATGTCGCTGAAGGACCCGGACCGGAAGCGCACGGTGACAACGCCGGCGACCGGCAGGACCCCGGTGAACGTGTAGAGCCAGGTGTTGAGCTTGCCGACCACCCTCGTGGGTGGGCTGTTGACCAGCGGGCGAAGCGTGCCGTTGACCAGCACCTCGATCTCGTGGTCGGGGTCGGTGATCGTCGCGTCGCGGAGCGCGACGCCGTCGTTGGTGGCGTTGAAGACGACCTCGATGCTGTTGCCGATGTCGCCACTGGTGACCGTCGCACCGCGCAGCGGCTTGGGCTTGCCGCCGAGGTTGTAGGTGCCGAGGTCGGCGGTCAGGAAGCGAGTCGGCGTCTCACCGGCCACGGGAGCGGCGTCACCCGACTGCGGGAACAGCGAGAAGCCGTTCACCGCGAAGCTCTGGAGCCGGAAGCCGGTGAGGGGCGAGATGGTGAAGCTGCCCGAGCCGGCCAGCCGGACGACATCGGTGCCGCCCACGGTGACGAGCACATAGGCCGGAGCCAGTGCGACGTCCAGCGTGCCGTTGGGCTGGCGGCTCAATCCGAGCGTGCCGCCCAGCGTGAAGACGCCGAGGACCTCGAACTTCGCGTTGCTGGCGGTGAACTGGAAGCTGGAGCGGTTCACCTTGACCTCGGTCACGGGCACGGGCGCGGTGGGGTTGGCGTCCCGGACCTTGATGTCCTGGTCGAGCGTGGTGTTGATCGCGAACGTCACATCGCCGCTGACGCTCAGGCCCGGCAGACCGAGCAGGGACAGTGTGCCGGTCACGTGCAGGGCGAAACCCACGCCGCCGGTGCCCTGCTTGAACAGGACGGTGGCGTTGGTGACGAGCACGCCGATCGCGTCCGGGTTCGGCGTGCCGTCGTCGAGCTTCGAGGGGCCGCGGCCGATGAACAGCTCGAGGTTGGTGCCCTGGAACGCACCGGCCGAGATGCGGAAATCACCGCGGATCTCGAGCAGGTCCCCGAAGTCGAAGGCGACGTTCTGCGCGAGGAAGGCGAAGTAGCCGGGACCGGCCGGGATGTCCAGGTCGATGATCGTGCCGGCGACGTCGATCGTCTCGTTCACCGTTCGAGAAGTCGTGTTGATCTGGAAGCCGACCGTGGCGTCCAGTGTGAACAACGGTGCCAAGGCGTCGGTCGCAACCCGGCCCAGGATCTGCCCGGCGATACCACCCGTCGGACCGCTATACAGGACGAAGGCGCCCTGCGCGTCCTTCAACCCCGGGTTCGGACGCTGCGTGTTGCTTGCATCCTTGCCGAGGTCGGTGGTGCTGCTGAGCGACGCGCGGGCGAAGCCGAAGCGGGTGACCGGCACATCGTCCGCGGTGTCGGCCAGCTTGTCTGGCCCGACAGTCTTCACCCGCTCGATGACGAGGTCGGTGACCAGCTTGACGCCGCCGAAGGCGACCGTGGCCTGGGTGGCAACCACCCGCAGGTAGGGGCCGGCCGGCAGTTCGAGCAGACCGAAGACCGGAACCGTCTCGCTGATGGCCGTCCGCGTGTTGTTGATCTGCACCGTGAGGGTGCCGGTGACCGTGACCTTCTCCTTGAGCTTGTCGGTCAGGTCGATGGTCCCGCCGAACTGGCCGGCCATCCCCGCGGGGGTGAGGATGAGGACGCCAGAACCGTCGCTGACGAGAACGCCTTCGTCGTCGGCCGTACCAGCACCTCCGGGGTCACCCAGGAACATCTCGAGGTCCGCGAAGCCGATCCGGACGACCTTGGTGCCGGCGGCCGTGGTGGTCTGCGAGAAGAACAGCACCGCCTCGATGCGCTGGCCGAGCACCATGAGCACGACCTTGCTGGCCGGGTTGGCAGTGGTGGCCTCGGCGACAGTGACGCCGGCCTGGACCGAGAAGTACGGCGCCCCGGCACCGAAGGTGCCGAACGAGATCTTGCTGCTCGGGATCGTCAGCGAGAACTGTGCGGTGTCCAGTCCCGGGAAGGTGATCGAGCCGATCGTCAGCTCCCCCTGGACTCCGGCCGGCTGGATCACGATGCTGCCGCTGACGCTGATGCTGGCGAACGTGGTCGCGCCGTTGCCCAGGCTGAGGGTGACCCCGGTGAGCACGAGAGTCAGCGTCGTCAGCGTCGTGCCGCTCTTGGTGAAACTGAACCCACCGGTGAGCGTCTGCCCGGCGATGACGACACTCACGCCGGTGCCGGTGACGGTGAATCGCTTCGTCATGGGCCGGGTGTCGAGCTCGATCCCGAACGTGCCGCTCACCGCGACGCCGGGGATGTCGACGGCGACGTCGGCCGTGACTATGCCGACGATGCCGTCGGTGGCGAGGGTGAACTCGCCCTCGCCGTTGGTGACGAGCACGACGTCCCGGTCCGCCGAGCCAAGGCGCAGGCTCAGGTTGCTGAACCGGATTCGCGTGACCTCGACGTCATCGGTCGTGCCGAGCGAGCCGTCCGCGCCGAGCCCGGTCGTCGCTCGCTCGACCGTCACGTCAGCGGTCAACCGCTGGCCGTCGATGTCCAGGCTCAGCCCGGTGACCGAGACGCGGACGAAGGGGCCTGCCTCGAGCACGAGCTGCGTGCTCACCCCGTCGAGGACGAACGTCTCGTCGACCGCGACGGGCAGGATCTTGGCTGGCGTGTCCGGCGTCGTTCGCCGCATGTCGTTGAGCTCGACGCTGACGGTGGCGATGATCGACGTGATCCCCGGGACGGTGAGGGTCGCGGTCGCGGTGATCCGCCCGGCCATCCCGTCCGGGGTGAGCAGCAGGAGCGCAGAGCCGTCAGTCAGGCTGAACCCGGCCGTGCCGGACGGGTCGCCGACGAAGAGACTGACGGCGCTCGCGCTGATCCGGATCGTCTTGCCGTCGTCGGTCGTGCCGGCGACGCCGTCCGCCCCGGCGGAGGTGACCTGCTCGAAGGCGAAGATCCCGCGCAGCGTCTGACCGAAGGCGGTCAGCTGGAACTTCTGCGCCGTCGTCCCCAGCTGCACCTTGACGAAGCGGCCAGGCGGCAGGACCAGTCCCAGAGCCGCGTCGTTCACGGCGGTCGGCATGGTGTTGATCTGCAGCAGGATCGGCACGCCTGTACCGAAGCTGATCGGCAGGCTGTCGAAGCCGACCAGGTTCACAGTGGCGGTGACCGACGCGGCGACGCCGGTCGGCGTGAGCAACAGGTCGCCGGTGGCGGTGACCCGCACGCCCTTGTTGGCAGCCGCGTCGCCGAGGAACAGCTCCACACCCGTGAGCGACACCCGGACCGTCCGCGTGGTTCCGGTCGTCACCTGCTCGACCCAGATCGCACCGGTGAGCCGCTGACCGCCGATGCTCAGCACCAGGTTGCTGGCGCCGATCGCCAGCCGCTTGGGTCCGCCGGTCGCAATGGTGACGTTCGCGCCGGCGATCTGGACGACCACGCTGCCGGCGGTGCCGGCGACGGTGTTGACCTCCACCGTGAAGACACCACTCAGCTCGACCCCGGGCACGTTCAGGGCAACCGTCCCGGAGAGCTTCCCGGACAGCGCACCCCCACTGAGGACGAACGCGCCCGCCCCATCCGTGAGCGTGACGAGGTCGGTGGTCCCGTCGCCGAGGCGAAGGGTGATGTCGGACAGGACGAGCACCGTCTTGGCGGCCCCGCCGGTCCCCGACTGCTCGACCGCGATGTTCCCGCTGAGCACCTGACCGGCGATGACCAGCCGGACGCCGGTCCCGAAGACCCGCAGGAACGGGCCGGCCGGCAGGTCGAGCGAGACCGCCGTTCCGTCCAGCGTCACGCTCTCGGTGACGCGCGACGAAGTGCTGTTCAGGGCCAGGCCGAAGCTGCCCGACAACTGCACGTCGCTCGGCAGCAGCGTGCCCGTGTTGATCGTGCCGCTCAGCTGGCCGGCCATGCCCCCCGGGGCGAGCACGAACAGGCCCTGCACGCCGGTCAGCAGGCCGGTGGCGCCGCCGAGGGTGAGACTGCCGCCGGCGACCGCGAGGACGGTACGGCGCTGACCGGAGGCTGTCGTCGACTGCTCGAGGCTGAACGACCCGGTCAGGGTTGGCCCGCCACCGAAGGTGAGCACCACGCCGATACCGAGGAAGCGCAGGTACGGGCCGGCCGGGAGCCGCGTCCCGTCCGGCAGGACGACCGGCGAGGCGCCGTTGTTCAGCTGCAGCCTGAAGCTGCCCGACAGGCTGACAGCGCTCCCGAAGCTCAGCGTGGTCTCGAGGGTCAGCTCGCCGGCAACCACACCGCCGGCGATCTGCAGCCTCCCGGTCAGCTCCACGACGCCGAGGCCCGGTCCGAGGTCGAGCTCGGCCTTCTCGGTCGGGTCGATCACCAGCGTGACGACCCGGGTCCCGTCGGTCCGGGTGACCTGGCTGAACGAGAAGCCGCCGGTCAGCCTCACACCGGCGACCTGCAGGGAGATGCCGGTGCCGACGATCTTCAGGAACGGTCCGCCGGGGACGGACAAGGTCACCGCGCCGACGGCGGTGGCAGCGCCGTAACCGCCCTCGCCGTCGCCGGTGCGGCGCTGCGCCGGCCCCGTGCCGGCGGAGGTCGCGACGTCGGCGAGGCTGTCGCCGTCGAGGTCCCCGACGGCGAGCGCCGCCACGAGCCCGGTGGTGACGGGCGTGGTCAGCGCGAGGAAGCCGAGCCACAGGGTGGAGACGGTGTCTCCGGCCGCGTGGGCGACCGCGCCGGCGCCTCTGGTGATCCCGGTGAAGGTCGTGCCGGTCGTGCCCGTGTAGGTGAGGCGCTCGGCGCCGATCACGACGGTGCCGGCGGGCGAGGCGAAGCCACTTGTCGAGGTGACCGGCAGCGGGGTGGTGGCGCTCGCTGTCACCGCCTCGGTGAGCGTCGTCGTGCGCACCCCGGCGTTGAGGACGACCGAGATCCCGGTGCCGGTCGTACGCACGACGTCCAGCCACCCGTCACCGTCGACGTCGGCGAGCGCCACCGCCGTACTCCCGGTGCTCCACAGCGGCAACGTGCTCAGCGTGAAGGTGCCGTCACCGGCGCCGAGGTAGAGCCGGTCCGCCGTTGCGGCGGCGCCGGAGCCGAGCAGCAGGTCCAGGAAACCGTCCCGGTCGACGTCGCCGAGCGCGACCACGGCGGTGGTCGAGGTCAGGCCGGCGACATCGACCCCGACGGCCAGGCCCAGCCACGGGTCGGCGGGCGTCGGGTCGGTGACGGTGCTCAGGCCGAGGTTCTCGTAGTAGCGGACGACCGAGCCGGTCGTGAGCACGACATCGGGGGCGGCGCTGCCGACGACGTTGCCGATGGCGATGGACCGCGCCCCGGCGCCGAGATCCGCCACCGAACCAGTGAACCGGGCGTCACCGTCGTTGCGGTAGAGCAGCGTCGTCCCGGTGCCGGCCCGTCCGACCACCAGGTCGAGGTCACCGTCGAGATCGAGGTCGCCGAGCGCGAGCGCCGTCACGTCGTGGTCGTCCGGGCCGACCCGGAAGGCCGGGATGGTGTCGAACGGGTCGCCGTCGCCGTCGTTCAGGTGGATCACGACACCGCGGCCGAGCACCGTCGTCGAGCCGATCACCAGGTCGGGACGGCTGTCACCGTTGACGTCGCCGATGGCGAGGGCGGTCGTCGTACCGGGCTGTGCGCCGAAGGCGACCGTGGCGTTGACCGGTGTGGGGTTGTTGCTGAACAGCAGGGTGAAGGTGCCCGACAGCGCGACCCCGGGCACGGTGACCGCGACCGTGCCGCTCAGCTCGCCGGCCATCCCGCTGGTGTTGACGACGAAGAACCCGTTTCCGTCGGTCAGCGTGACGTACGGCGTGACGCCGTCCCCGAAGGCGGCGCTGACGTTGCGGAGCAGCACCCGTACGACCGGACCGGTGCCGGTCACGGCCTTCTCGAAGACGAAGTCAGCGGTGAGCCGTTGGCCGGCCATCGACAGCACGACGCCGAGCCCCTCGACCCGAAGGTACGGCCCGCCGGGCAGGTCGATCGCCACCGTCCGGTCGGCGAGCTGCACGCTGTCGAGCACCCGCGACGGCGTCGAGTTGACCGCGACGCTGAACGTCCCGGTGAAGGTGACGGCGTCGCCGGGGACGTTCACCGAGATGCCGCCCGAGAGGCGACCGGCGATCCCGGCGGGGGTGAGCACGAACAGGCCTTCGCCGCCGACCATCGTCACCCCGGCGCTCACCGTGCCGATCGTCAGTCCGACAGCTGTCGCGGAGATCCGCACCAGGCGCGGCGCCGGAGTGCCCGGCGGCGCGGAGGGCGGGACCGGCCCGACGACCTGCTCGAAGCCGAACACGCCGGTGAGGCTCTGGCCCGCAACGGTGAGGCTGACCGGCGCGGCCTCGGTGCCGAGCTGCACGCTCACCGAGCGGGCCGGCAGGGCCAGGCCCGAGACGGTCGTCGCCGCCGGGGTGGTGTTGATCTTCACCTGCACGCCGGACGCCGCGAACGCGATGCCGGGGACCGTCACCTGGATCGTGCCGTCGAGCACGACCGTGGTGCCGGCCGGCGAGAGCGTGAGCTGTCCGGTGGTGATGACCACCCGCAGCGGGGTGTCCGTGCCGCCGGGCGTCGCCGGGTTGCCCATCGCGATCACGACGTCGGACTCGGTCCCCGTGGTGGACACGGCGGCGTCGCCGAGCTTCACGGTCAGGTTTCCGCCCGACTTCTCGAACGACACCGTGCCGCGCAGCGTCATCCCGCCGGTCGACAGGCGCAGGTCACTCGCGACCACGAGCAGGTACGGGGCCGCGGTCGTCCCGGCCGGCACCGCGAAGTCTGTGCCGGTGAACGCCGCGGCGCCGGTGTTGTAGAGCACCCGCAGGTCGCCGCTCAGCTCGAAGCCGGAGATGCCGGCCAGCCGGGCGGTGCCGAGCAGCGAGATCGCACGGGTGCCGTCGGCGTGGTTGAAGACTTTGCCGGAGACGCCCGTGAGGAACAGGCCCACGGCAATGGGGTTCGGCACCTGGCCGAGGCTGTCCAGGAAGCCCGGCCCCTGGCCGATGAACACCGACAGGCCGGTCAGCTCGACCTCTCCGGCCGTCGTGCTGATGCTGCCGAAGATCTCGACGAAGTCCCCGATCGTGAGGCCACCGGAGGCGGTGATCTGCACGTACGGGTCGGTGCCGTCGTGGATGTCGGTCCCCAGGAAGCTGATCGGGATCGTGACGCCGCTGACCGTCACGACCTCGTCGACCGCCGAAGCCGTGCCGTTGTAGCGGACGGCGATCCGGACGTCGGCCGTGAAGCCGCCGCCGTCCGCCGCCACCTTTCCGGAGAAGGTGCCGGCGACGCCGTCCGGGAGCAGCACGAACGCGCCCTGGCCCTCGGTGATGCTGACGCCGTCGAGGGTCACAGTCACGCCGGACAGCCCGATGCTCGTCAATCGCACCGGGTTCGCGAGCGACACCCGTGGCGCCGCGCCGCCGAGGATCAGGTCGAGGTCGGTGTCGCCGTCGAGGTTGGCGAGGACGACCTGCAGGCTGGTGGTGGCCGCCCCCGTCGTCGGGCTCGGTGCGACCGGAGCACCGGCCCGGAACCCGGCCCAGTCCGCGCCGGTCCCGCCCCGGTTGAGGTGAAGCAGCGGCGCTCCGGCGGTGCCGAGCACCAGGTCGACGTCGCCGTCGCCGTCGACGTCACCGAGCGCGACGCTGCGGTCCTGTGCCCCGAGCAGCGCGACGCCGGTGGCGTCGAGACCGAGCCACGCACCAGCACCGAAACCCCGGTTGAGGTAGTAGCGGGACGGTGATCCGCTCATCGCGACGACGACGTCGGCGAACCCGTCGCCGTTGATGTCGCCGATGGCGACGCCGTGGGCGGCTCCGCCCGCCGCCAGCCCGCTCGTCAGCGTCGTCGCGGTCGTGAACCACGGGCTCGACCCGGTGTTGCGGTAGACCCGGTGTGTCGCGCCGTCGCCGGTCGTCGCGACGACGAGGTCACGCCGGCCGTCGCTGTCGAGGTCGGCGAGGGCGACCCCGACCACCGCGGCGGTGAGCACGTCGGTCCCGGTGGCGGTGATGCCCTGCCAGGTGCGCGCCGTCCCGGTGCCGGTGAAGCCCGCATTGCGGAACAGCTTCGTGCTCGCGCCGGAGGCGTCGGCGCCGACGACGAGGTCGACCAGCCCGTCGCCGTCGACGTCGCCGGCTGCGACGGAGGTGGCGCCGCTGGTGGTCAGGACCGTCGATGCCGTGAAGCTGAGAACCGCGCCGGTCAGCACCGTCCGGTGCACCCGGGTGGTCTCGCCCACGATGACGATGTCGAGCCGGCCGTCGCTGTCGAGGTCGGCGAGCGCGACCGCCGTGGCGGCGCCGCCCCCGAAGGTGCAGGAGGCACATGCGGCGAAGGTCGCCGGCGCGAGGGCCGTTCCCGTCCCGCGGAACAGCGTGGCCCCGGTGCTCGTGCCGACAAGGGCGTCGAGCACACCGTCGCCGTCGACGTCGCCGACCGCGACGGCGGTGGACGCTGTGCTGCCGAGCGGGTTCGTCGGGGTGTCGAAGCCGGGCTTGGGGTTCTGGGCGAACTGGAAGGTGCCGCCGGATTCGCCGAAGGTGACACCGCCGATCACGAGTGCGCCGGAGAGCTCCACCCGGACGAAGGGGCCGCCGGGCACGTCGAGGTCGACCGATCCGATCATGCGGTCCACCGCGAGCGGGCCGGTGTTGAGCGCCAGCCGCAGCACCGGCGTCGGCGGCGTGCCGAGGCTGATCCCCGCCGGGAGAACGAAGACGTCCAGCCCGCCGGTGAACACACCCGCGATCCCGCTCGGCGTCACGAGCAGGGCGCCGGACCAGTTGTCGTCAACGTTGACGTCGAGGAACGGCGCGCCGGCCGGCCCGATCTCGACGGTGAGGTTCGTGACCGCGATGCTGACCTCGGGCGTCGTGCCGGTCGTCCGTTCGAGAACGACGTCCCCGCCGATGCTCTGGCCGGCCACGGTCAACGACGCGCCGATCGCCACGATGCGCACACCCGGCGTCAGGGTGGTCGCGGCAACCGTCTGGTCGACACCGGTCGTGTTGATCCGCAGCGTCAGGGCGGCGGCGAAGGCGACCCCGGGGACGTCGACGGCGACGCTCGCCGAGACCTCGCCGTACAGCCCGGCCGCCTTCAGGGTGAAGGTCCCGTTGATCTGCGTGGCCCGGACCAGCGGGGTGGCGGCCGAGCCGAGGGCGAGCTCTCCCTTGTTGACCGCGACCTGCAGCGAGCCGGTGGCCTTGGTCACGACGAGGTCGCCGGAGAGCCGCTGACCGGCGAAGCCGAGGACCACTCCGGTGCCCCGCAGGCGCAGCGGCAACGAGGCCGCAAGCTTGAGAACGTGCGTGACCCCGTCGACCACGAAGGTCTCGTCGACCGCCGCGGCGGTCTCGTTCACCTCGAGGCCGAGCGTGCCGGTGAGGGTCACCCCTGGGACGCCGGTCAGGGCGACAGTGCCGGACGCCCGGCCCGCCACGCCCTCCGGCGCGAGCACGAACAGCGCTTCGCCGCTGGTCAGCGCGAACAGGGTGCGGGTGCCGTCCCCGAGGGCGGCGCTGACCCGGGTCGCGAACACGCGGAGGACCGTGCGGTCGGCGTCGGCCGCCGTCCCGCCGACGGCGTTGTCGGCGCCGAGCGCCGTCACCGTCTCGAGGAACAGGTCGCCTCGCAGCACCTGGCCGGCGACGGTGAACACGACGTCGGTGCCGGACACCCGCAGGTACGGGCCGGCCGGGACGGCCACGACGACGGTGCTGCCGCCCACCTGGAGGGCGGAGGACACGGCGACGCCGGTCGTGTTGACCTGCAGTTGCACCGCGCCCGTGACGGCGACACCGAGCGAGGCATCGAGCGACAGGGCGGCACTGAGCTGTCCGGCGATGCCCGCGGTGCGCAGGACGAACAGGCCGGTCACACCGGTGAGCGAGGCCAGCGGTCCGCTCGTTCCCGCCAGCAGCGTCAGGCTGCCCCCGGTGACACCGAGCCGGACGACCGTCTCGCCGGTGACCGTCGTCACCTGCTCGAGGCTGAAGGCACCGGTGAGGATCTGCTGCAGCACGGTCAGCTGCAGGCCGGTGCCACCGATGCGCACGTAGGGACCGGCCGGAAGACCCAGCGCGGCAGCGCCCGTCGTGTTGACCGCCACCGTGATGCCGCCCGTGAGCGAGACACCGGGCAGGGCGACCGCGACGGTCACGGCGAACGAGCCGGCCAGCCCGGCAGCGCCGAGCACGAACTGCGCGACGGTATTGGCCAGCTGGGCGACCCTGACGGTGGGGCTCGCTGTCGAGCCCCCCAGCCGCAGTTCGAGATTGCGGCCCTCGAGCCGGACCACCGGCTGCCCGGCCGCGTCGACCGTACGGACCAGCACGACATCACCGCGCAGCACCTGACCGAAGACAGCGAGCTCCACCCCGGTGCCGGCGACGCGTACGTAGGGACCGGCCTCGAGCACGACCCGCACCGGCGCCGGGGACCCGGCCACGGCGACCATCTCGTCCACCGCGGAGCCGGTGGTGTTCAGCTGGACGGTCAGGGCGCCGGTCAGCTGCACCGCGGGGACGGCCACCGAGATCGCGCCGGTGATCGTCCCGGCCAGGCCGGTCGGCGTGAGCAGCAGCGCGGCGGTGCCGCCGGTGACCGACAGGACACCTCCCAGCGACAGGGTGACGCCGGTGGCAGCCACCCGGACGACGGGCGTGTCCGCGTTCGCCATCGTTCCGCCGGGCGCGCCGTCCGCGCCGAGCAGCAGCGCGCGCTCGATCGTCACGTCACCGGTCAGCTGCTGGCCGAGCACCGACAGCACCAGGCCGGTGCCTTCGAACCGTAGGTACGGGCCGGCCGGCACGGTGATGCTCAGCGGCGAGCCCGCCACGACCAGCGAGTCGTCGACCGAGGCGAAGCCGGTGTTGACGGCGACGCTGAGCGCCCCGGTCAGGCTTGTTCCGGCCGGCAGGGTGAGGGCCACCGAGCCGGTGAGCCGGCCGGCGACCCCGGTGCTGCTCACGACCAGCAGGCCGCTGCCGCCGGTGAGGCGCACGCCGTGGGGGCCGGCGCCGAGCGACAGCCCGACCCGCGACAGCCCGAGGACGGTGCGCCCTACGCCGTCCGTCCCGGTCACCTGCTGGACGACCACGTCGGCAGACAGGAGCTGGCCGAGGATGCCGAGCCGGACGTCGGTCGCCTCCACCAGGACATACGGGCCGGCCGGCAGCTGCAGCGCGATCGTCTCGCCATCGACGGTGAACGCACGGTCGACCGCCGCGCCGGTGCTGTTGACGGCGACCGAGAAGGCGACCGGGGCGCCGGCAGCGTCGGTCAACGTCACGCCGGGCAGCGTCACCGTCACACCGCCGGTGAGCCGGCCGGCGAGGCCGGCGGTGCCGAGCACGAAGGCGCCGCTGGCGCCGGTGACGTTGAGCGCGTCGCCGAACGAGCGGGTGACCCCCGTCGCGGCGACGACCACCTCGCCGCCATCGGTCTGCTCGAAGGAGAAGGTGCCGGTCAGCGACTGCCCGGCGACCCGCAACACCGCCGCGGCGGCAACCAGGGAGGTGACCCGCTCGCCGGTGCTGAACTGCACGCGTACGCCCGGACCGGCGCTACCGGGGATCGCGAGGGTCTCATCGACAGCGACGCCGAGCGTGTTGACCCTGGCGGTGACCGAGCCGGTCAGGGTCACGCCCGGGATGCCGACCAGGCTGACGGTGCCCTCGGCGACGAGGGCATAGGTCGCGCTCGCGCCGCTACCCGACCGGATCAGCCCGATCCGGCCGTTGGTCAGCAGCACGCCGACCGCGAGCGGGTTGATCTCCCCGGTCGACAGGCGGACCGGACCGCGGCCGAGGAACACGGTCAGGCCCTCGCCGGCGAAGCGGTCGCCGGCGAAGCTGAGGCTGCCCTCGATCGTGACGAAGTCGCCGATCCGCAGGGTCGCACCGGTGAGGGAGACCTCGAAGACGGTCGCGGCGGCGTAGGTGACGGTGAGACTGCGTCCGCCGACCTCGACGGTTTCGTTGACCGCCCCGGTGGCGGTCTTGAGGCGCAGCAGGATGTCCGCGCCGGCCGACAGGCCGCCGGCGGCGATGTCGAGCTTGCCGGAAAGGTAACCGGCCAGGCCACCACCGGGCAGCAGGAGGAACGCGCCCTCCCCGTCGGTCAGTGTGGCGCCGGCCAGTGAGCTGCCGACGTCGACCGAGACCCCCGTCGCGCCGACGACGGTCACCACCACGCCCGCGGCGGTGGTGCGCTGCTCGAAGGCGAAGGTGCCCTGCACCGCAACGGCAGTCGGGACCGTCAGGGTCGCGCCACTGACCTCCACCCGAAGGTACGGGCCGGCCGGCAGCGTCAGGACGGTGGGAACACCCGCCACGGTGAAGGTCTCGGTGACCTGGGTCGGCGCGGTGTTGACGAGCACCCGGGCCGCGCCGGTAAGGGTGAAGCCGGCGGCGCCGTCCACGCTCACGGTGGCGTCGAGCCTCGCGGCGACGCCGGCGGCGGTGACCAACAGCTGACCGGTCGCGCCGGAGACCGTGAGCGGGCCGAGCACGAGCAGCGGGTTCGCACCGACGCTGCTGATCGCCGCCTTCACGACCGGGGCGCCCGTCGGGGTGGTGGCCGCCTCGAAGCTCACCGCCGCCTGCAGCAGCTGGCCGGCGACGGTGAGCTCCACGTCGCTGCTGCGGACCACGAGCGTGCGGGTCGCAGCCCGGGTGTCGAGGTCGACGGTGAGGTTGCTCGCGAGGCTGATGCCCGGGACGGCGAAGGTGACGGCCCCGCTGAACGTGCCGTGCGCGCCGGTCGGCGTCAGCGTGAGCCCGGCGGAGGCCCCGGTCACGGCGAGCAGGCCGCCCGCGAGCTCGAGCCGCGCACCGCTGACGGTGAGCACGGTGTTGCCGGACACCGGGTCCCGCTCGACGACGACGTCACCGGTCAGCCGCTGACCGAGCACGTCGAGCACGATCCCGGTTCCGGCGAACCGGACGTACGACGAGCTGGACGGCGCAGGGAGCGCCAGCAACACCTGGGTGCCGCCCAGCTCGAAGATCTCGTTGACTGCGGTCGGGATGCTGTTGACCTGCAGCGCGAGCGGGCCGGTCAGCCGCACGCCGGGGACGTCGACGGTGACGGCTCCGGTCAGCTGCGCGGCCACCCCCGCCCCACGCAGCAGCACGACGCCCTGCCCGTCGGTGAGCCGGACGAAGCCGCCCAGGGAGAGCGAGATGCCGGTGGCAGCGATGCGTACGACGGTCGTGCCGCCCTGCGTCGTCGTCCGCTCCAGCGACAGGTCGCCGGTCAGCGTCTGCCCGCCGACGGTGAGCGCGGCGCCGAGGGCCTCGACCCGCAGGTAGGGCCCCGCCGGCAGGTCACCGGCGGCAGTCGCGGTCGTGTTGACCGCGACGGTCACGGCACCGAGCGTCAGGGCGCCGGCGAAGGACGTGACCGACGCGGAGAGCCGGCCCGACACCCCACCCGCCGCGAGCAGCAGGGAGCCCTGCACCGATCCGAGACCGAGGAAGTTCGTCGTCCCGTCACCGAGCGACAGCGTCCCGTCGGTGACGGCGACGCGGGTGACGGGGGACCCGCCGATGCTGGTGCGCTCGAGGTCCAGCCTCGCAGCCGTGACGGTCACGCCGGCGATCGTCAGGCCGATCCCGGTGCCGGTGAGCCGCAGATAGGGGCCGGCCGGGTACGTCACGGACCCGGCGGTGAACTCAGCCGGCGTGGTGTTGACAGCCAGTCGCAGCGTCCCCGCCGTGAGCGTCGCGCCCGGGACGGAAAGGGCCACGGTCCCGGTCAGGACGCCGGAGATCCCGGCCGGTCCTAGCGCCAGCGTCCCGGCGCCGCCCGTCAGCGACGCGACCGGCGCGGCGCCGTCGCGCAGCACCAGCTCGAGGTTCGCGGCCGTGACGCTGAAGCCGGTAGCGGTGCGTGCGAACGTGAGGTCCCCGGTGAAGGTGGAGCCGAGCACGCCGACGGTGAGCCCGATCCCGCGGATACGGACGTACGGCGCCGCGACCGTCCCGGTCTCGTCCAGCGCCGGGTTCGGGTCGTCGACGAAGGCGACGCTCACGTCGCCCGCACCGTCGGGGAACGCCACGATCTGGTTCACCGCAGCGTCGATCTGGTTGACCCGCACCCGCAGCTGCCCGCCGACGGTGAGCCCGGCGAAGCCGACCAGCTCGACCAGGCCGCTGACGTCCAGGGCGTACGCGCCGGCGACCACGACGAAGCCGACCGTCGCGCCGGTGATCAGCAGGCCACGGGCGAGTGGGTTGCGGGAGCCGTCCGCCAGGAGGGCCGGCCCATCACCGACGAAGACGGTGAGGTTGCGGCCGGCGAACTGCGCCGGACCGGCGCTGAAGTCACCCTCGATCGTGACCAGGTTGCCGATGGTGAGGGTGCCGCCGGTGATCGACAGATCGAACAGCGGCGCGGCATCGCCGAAGGCGACCTCGAGCTCCCGCCCGCCGATGGACACCGTCTGGGTGAATGCCTCACCCGTGGTGTTGACCCGCAGCAGCACGTTCGCGCCGACCAACAGGCCGCTGCCCGAGCCGGTGGCCTTGCCCGACAGGTAGCCGCCGACGCCCGACCCGCGCAGGACGAGCACGCCGTCCCCGGCAGACAGGATGGCGGTGCTCTCGACGGACGCCGTTATCCCGGACAGGGCGATCACCGTGCTCGCCTCGCCGCCCGCGGGCTCCGAGCGGGTGAACGCCAACGTGCCGGCGAGGGTCCCCGGTCCGAGGTCGATCGAGGTCGTGACCTCGACCCGGACATACGGCCCGGCCGGCAGGACGAGCGAACTGGGAAGCGTGGCTGCGGACGGGCGGGTGTTGACGTCGACCCGCACCGCCGTCGTCGTGATGGACAGCGAGGCGGGCAGGGAGAACACCGCGCTGCCGGTCAGCGACCCGGCGACCCCGTCGGGTGTGATGACCAGCGTGCCGGACGTGACGGTGACGACGACCCGGTGCGTGTCCGGACCCGACGTCGGTATGTACGGACCGAGCTTCACCGCGACGCCGGTGAGGGTGACCGTGACGACCGGACCGGTCGTGGGGGTGGTGCGCTCGAAGGAGAAGCCGCCGGTGAGCTCGACGCCCGCGACCGTGAGGGTGCCTGCTGTCGAGGCGATCCGGACGTACGGCGTTGCCGCCCCGGTGTCGATGCTGCCGGTGAAAGTGCCGGTGGCGAGGACCCCGGGGGCGGTCACGGTGAGGCTGCCGCTGACCGTGCCGGACAGCCCGGAAGCGGTGGCGGTGAAGGTCGCGGAGCCGCCCGAGAGTGTGAGCAGCCCGCCGGCGAGCGACAGCGACGCGTTCGCGACCGTGAGGGTGGTGACCGTGCCGTCGCTGGTCACCGCCAGGTCGCCGGACAGCCGCTGGCCGAGGATGTCGAGCACGACGGCGGTTCCGGCGAAGCGCAGGTAGGGGCCAGCCGGCAGCACCAGCCGGGTCTGGATCCCGTCGAGGGTGAAGGTCTCGTCGACAGCCGCACCGGTGTTGAGCTGCACGGAGAACGCGCCCGTCACCGTGACCCCGGGGATGGCCACGACGACGTCGCCGCTGAGCTGGCCGGCCCGGTCGGCGCCGAGCAGCAGCACCGTCCCGGCGCCGTTGACCAGTCGGACGAGCGGGGCGGTCGAGGTGGGGAAGGCGACCGTCGCGCCGGACAGCACGACCCGGATCAACGCGCCGGCCGGCGTGACCACCCGCTCGAAGGCGAGGTCGGCGAGCACCGGCTGCCCGGCCACCGTGAGGGTGGCGCCGAGGGCCTCCACCCGGACGTACGGCCCGGCGGGCAGACCCTCGGCGGCGGCCGAGGTGGTGTTCACGGCCACCGTCACCGCGCCGGTGAAGGTGAACCGGGCGAGCCCGGCCGCGTCGACCGTGGCGGTGAGTCGGCCGGCGACGCCGCCGGCGCCGAGCACCAGGCTGCCGGTGACCGCGAGCGTCAGGGTGCTGCCGCCGGCGGCGAGGACGAGGCTGGCGGTGTCGACCGTCAGCCGGTCGACCGTCGACGCCCCGGTGCCGGTCCGCTCGAAGGCGAAGCCGCCGGTGAGGCTCTGGCCGGCCACGGTGAGGGTCACGGCGCTGCCGGTGAAGCGCAGGTAGGGGCCGGCCGGGACGCTGGACACCGGCCCGGGCAGCAACTGCACGCTGCCGGTCGTGTTGACGGCGACGGTGAGGCTGCCCGAGGTCAGGGCGACACCCGGGAGGTCGAGGGCGACCGTCCCGGTGAACGCGCCCGCCAGCCCGGCCGCGGAGATGCGCAGGGCGCCCGCGCCGCCGGTGAGCCGAACGACGGGGCTGCCGGCGCCGGCCGGCGCCAGGGAGACCGACAGCCCGCTCGCCGCGACGTCGAACCCGCTGGCGGTGGTCGTGAGCACGAACGACCCGGCGAAGCTCGCGAGCCCACCGGCGAGGGCGAGCGTGGCATTCGTCGCCGTGATGGTCGTCGCGGCGCCGCTCGTCAGGCTCACATCCCCGGTCAGTCGCTGGCCGAAGACGTCCAGGACCACGCCGGTGCCCGCGAAGTGGAGGAACGAGCCGCCCGGCAGCACCAGCCTGGTCTCGACCCCGCCGAGGGTGAAGGTCTCGTCGACCCCCGCGGTCGCGGTGTTGAACTGGACCGAGAAGGCGCCGGTGGCCGTCACGCCCGGGATGCTGACGACGACATCGCCGCGGAGCTGGCCGGCGCGCTCGGTGCCTTGCAGCAGCACCGTGCCGGCGCCGTTCACCAGGCGGACGAGCGGGCTGGCGGTCGACGGGAAGGCCAAGGAGGCGCGGGACATCGCGACCCGGACGATGCTGCCGCCGGTCTCGGTCGAGCTCGCCACCCGCTCGAAGGCGAGGTCGGCCGTGATCCTGTGGGTCGCCACCGTGAGGGTGCCGCCGACGACCTCGACCCGCAGGTACGGCCCGGCCGGCAGGCCCTCGAGACTGGCCGTCGTCGTGTTGACGGAGATCGAGAGCGCACCGGACAGTGCGAACCCGGCCAGGCTCGAGGAGGCGACGATCGCCGACAGCCGGCCGGCGACACCACTCGCGCCGGCCGTCAGGCTGCCGCCCACCGACCCGAGCGTCAGGTAGGTCGTGCCACCGGCCGCGACCGTGAGAGCGGCGTTGCTGACGGTCAGCCGGGTCGTGTCCGACGGTCCGGTCCCGGCGCGCTCGATCGACACCGCCGCCCCGGTGAGGGTCTGACCGGCGAGCACCACGTCGACACCGGCAACGTCGATCCGCAGGTACGGCCCGGCGGGAACAGGTCCGCCGGTGCCCAGCGACTGTGCGGCCCCGGTGGTGTTGAGCACGACGGAGACGACGTCGGAGCTGAGCGAGACCCCCGGCAGGGACAGCGCGAGGGTGCCGGCGAGCCGTCCGGCCACCCCGCCGGCAGAGGTCCGCAGCACCCCGGTGCCGGCCGTGACGGTGACCGCCGGGGTCGCCGTGCCGGCGGCCGGCAGGACGAACGACACGTCGCTGGCAAGGACGTCGAACCCGCCGGCGACCCTGGCGAAGTTGAACGTGCCGGTCAGCGTCGAGCCGAGGGAGCCGAGCGCGAGGTCGACACCCCGGACCAGGACGTACGGCGAGGCGCCCGCGACCTCGGCGGCCGTGAACACCACCCTCGCCGAGCCGCCGCCCGGCAACGGGATCGTCTCGTCGATCACGGTGGCGAAGGTGTTCACCCGCACCGCCAGCTGGCCACCGAGCGTGCCGCCGGGCAGCCCGATCAGCTGCACGGTGCCGACCGCGTCCAGCGCGTACAGCGGTGTGCTGTCCGTGCTCTTCACCAGCCCGATGCGGGCGCCGGTGACGAGCAGCCCGCGGGCCAGCGGGTTCACCGTCCCGTCGGCGAGCCAGCCCGGCCCCTCCCCGACGAACAGGCTCAGCCCGGTCGCAGCGAGCACGAGCCGACCGTTGCTGGCCGTGAAGGTGAGGTCGCCCCGAATGCTGACCGCGTCGCCGATCGTCAGCACCACGCCGATCAATGACAACGCGAACAGGCCGGTCTCGAGGATGTCGATGCTGAGCTCTCGCCCGTCCTGCGTGACGGTCTGCGACACCGGCGCACCGGTGCCGTTGAATCGCAGCACCGCGGTGGCGCCTACGGCGAAACCGGAGTCGGGGATCGCGACGGTCCCGCGCAGGTAGCCCGCTGCGCCGCTTGCGGTCAGGACCAGCACGCCGTCGCCGGTGAGCACCGGGTCCGGTGCGGTTCCGATGCGCGCAGCGACGCCGAACAGGCCCACGACGACCACGGGGGCTACGCCGTCGCGGGCCTGTCGCTCGAGGGTCAGCGAGCCCGTCAGTGAGCCGAGGCTGCCGAGGGTGAGGGTGGCGCTTTGCAGGGTCACCCGGGTGTACGGCCCGGCCGGCAGTCCCAGCGCCGCCGTTCGCCGGGTGTTGACGTCCACGGTCGCGGTCGTGGCGGTGGTTGTCAGCGCGCCCGGCCCGGTGAGCGACGGTGTGCCGGTGAAGCTCCCGGCCATCCCGGTCGCGTCGAGCAGCAGGGTGGCCGAGCCGTCGGTCACGGTGAGCGTCTGCGACCCGGCGGCCAGCAGGAGTCCGACCATTCCTGCGGTCAGGGTCAGTGCCGAGCCGGTACGGGTGACGCTGAGCGATCCGGCCGTGACCTGCTGGCCGGCGAAGGTGAAGGTCTGGGTCGAGCTGCTGGTCGCCGACAGGGTGCCGACCGGCGTGTCGAGCAGGATGCCGCCAACCGTCGGCGGCGTGGCCACGCCCTCGTTGAACCCGATCTCCCAGTCCGCGCCGGACAGGCTCACCAGCGGCACGCCGGCCAGCGCGACGGTCCCGCCGACGACCTTGAAGGTGGCCGCGTGGCTGGCCGGCGTCGTGCCCTGAACGACCTGCAGCGCGAAGCCGGTGGCGGTCATCGTGAGTGCCGGGCCACCAGGGACACCGATGCTCGCAGCGACGTTCGCGGCCGAGATCTCGAGGGCTGCGCCGCTCTGGCTCAGCGTCGCGGTGGTCGCCGTCACGGTGACGACCCCGCCGAGGTCGAGCTGAACATCGTTCAGCTGAAGCGAGAAGTCGCCCGCGTCGAGCGCGTCGGCGGTCAGCACGTAAGTCCCGTTGAGCAACGCCGTGACCAGCAGCCGCTGCCCGCCGATCGGCAGCTCCAGCCGGATCCGGCCGCTGATCGCCGCCGACCCGGTATACGGCCCGCTGCCGGTGAGGCCGCTGACCGTCACCTGCGGCTGCTCGAGCACCAGCACCCCGCCGAGGTCGACATCCCCCGGCGCGTAGGTGCGCGGTGTGGCCAGCGCCTCGGCAAGATAGCTCTGCAGCAGCGGCACGACCAGGCCGAGCAGGCCGTCGAGCGGGGTTCCGGGGGCAAAGGTGCTGAAGTGCGGCAGGGCGGCCGTCACGGTGCCGGTCACGGCGTCGAACGTGGTCGCGATCGGCTCCAACCGGCCGGACGGGTCGACGTACCAGATCGCCGAGGCCGGCGCCGCGCCGACGACGACGGTGAGGACCGGGGCCACGCGGAAGGTGGTGACGGCCGCGCCGGTCGCCGCGTCGTAGGCCTCCAGGTCGTAGACCGCTGAGGTGGTCAGCAGTCCGGGCACACCGGTGACCCGCGCGGTGATGGTCACCCACACGTCGGCGGGCAGGAAGCCGGGGGCGAAGACGAGGGTTGCGCCGTCGGCGGAGAGGGTGCCGCCACTGGCGGCTGAAACGAGGACCGCTCCGGCAGGTGGCTCGAAGGCCGGCATCTGCGGGAGGGAGGTGAAGGGGCCGGTGGTGCTGATACCCGTCGTGTCGTCGGCGACGAGGACGGTGGTGGTCGGGTCGGTACGGGAGAGGGTGCCGTCGAGGACGGCGCGGCTGGTGGCGACGAGCTGCTGCGGGCTGGTCGCGCCGGTTGGTGGTCCGCGGCTCGCCCGCACGGTGAGGTCGCCGCCGGTGACGATGTCGCCGGACACGGCGGCGAGCGCGAGCGCCTCACCGATCACGAGGGTCAGGTTGCGGGCGGCCAGCGCGCCGGCGCCGCCGAGGGCGGCGGTGATGGCAAGGGCCGAGGCGAGCAGCGACACCGGCACCGAGATCGGCCCCCCGGAGCGGACCGGCAGGCCGGCCGGCAGGTCGGCCCGGCTCGACGCCACGACCGAAGCGATGGCCACCCCGGCGAAAGCCTCGGCCGAGGTCAGCTCGCCGGTCGGGTAGGTCCACGCCGGCGCAGCCGCCGCGAGCGCCGCGGCGTCGAGCACGCTTGCCAGCAGCCCGGCGGCGGTGCGCGAGAGAGCCGAGACGTCCGGCAGCGACGCCCAGCCGCCGCGGGACGTGGTGCGCACGGTCGAGGCGCCCGTGGCAGCGACGTGGATCGCGCCGGCAACGTCCACCGGCCGGCCCGTGGTCGCGTGGGTCTCGTGCCGGGCGACGGTGACGGCGGCGCCGTCGGCGGTGGTCGTCGCCGTGGCGTCCTGCGTGGCCGTCACGGTGAGGTCGCCGAGAAGGACCAGCGACGGCCCGGTGCCGAGATCGGACCGGGTGAGGACGGTGGACAGGGTGACCGCCGAACCGGTGCCGGCCGCGGTGGTGGCGCTGCTGTCGGCCGTGTCGGTCGAGGCGGCGCCGACGGTGAGGTGGCGGGCGCCCCGCAGGCCGGTGCCCTCGCCCAGGCTGCTGGCCGTACGGTCATCGACCACCACCACGGCGAGTGACGGGGCGTCGGATCCGCCGGTGGCCCCGGCCGAGGTGTCCCCGGTCGACTGCGAGCGGATGACCGCGTCCGTGCCGCCAGCCGTGAGGTCGCCGCCGGCTCCGGTCGCGGAGGTGTCGAACCGGGAGACCGCGACGGCGAGCGCGTTGTCGGATCCCGACAACGCGCGTACGTCGGTGGCGCCCTGCGCCAGGACCGCCTCTGCAGTGAGCAGCGGGCCCACCACCGTGAGCGGACCGCCGATGCTGGCCCGCGTGACGAGGGTGTGCAGCCCGACGGCGACGGCCGCGCCGCGCTGCGCACCCGAGGCGTCGGCCACGACGTCCGCCCGGCCGCCGGAGCGGGCCCTCACGGTCGCGTCCCGGACCGTCCGCAGCGACAGCCCCAGGCCGGAGACTCCGCCGAGAACGGCCTCGGTCAGACCCGCGGCCCGCAGGAAGCTCAGCGCCGCGGCGGCGGCGACCGGACCGGACAGGGTGCTTGCCGCACCGCCCGTCGTGAGCACCGGCGCGAGGTCGTTCGCCGTGGCGCCGAGCGCGCTCCCGACCGACCCGGCCGACAGCGTCCCGTCGGACTCCGCGACGACGGACAGGCCGCCGGCGGAGATGCCCCTGACGCTCGCGGCGTCGATCACAGCCCGCGTGGTACGCGCGGCGGTGACCGTCGCGACGGCGCCCCCGGCCGCGGCGGTGGAGGCGTCCGCGGTCGCGGAGCCGTCGGTGCTGTTGACCGCGTGGACGCCCAGGTCGCCGGCGACCTCGAAGGTGCTGCTGCCGCCGATGCGCGCGAGCGCGGTGCTGTGCAGCCGCAGGGAGGCGGAGGCGGCGTCGGTCGCGGTGTCGCCGGTCCCGTTGCCGGCGGCGGTGGCTGTCCCGGTCGCGGTCGAGTCGGCCCGAAGCAGGACGTCGCCACTGGAGTAGACCGAACTGTCGAGGACGGTCACCGTCGCCTGCGACGAGCCGGTAACTGCGCCGGCCGTGGCCGCGGCAGCTGTTGCGGTGGCGGTCATCGTGATGTGGCCGGCCCGCACGACCGCGCCCTGAACGGTCACGGACGCCGCGGCGGCGGGCGCAGCTCCGCCCCGGGCATCGGTCGCGGCCAGGACCAGGGCACCGTCGCCCGCGTCTGCGGTCGTGTCGACGACCGTGCCAGGCGTGAGTGTGATCGACCGCCCGTGCACCGCCAGTGACGCGCCGAACAGGGTCAGATCGCCACTGAGCGTGACGCTCCCCGTGCCGACGTCGATCACTGCTGACAGTGACGGCACCTCGAAGAACAGGGCGCCGACGGCCGACAGGCCACGTACGACGAGCGCGGCGACCTGGTCGGGGCTGCCGGACAGAAGCAGGTCGGCGGTCAGGCCGGTGATCGTGATCGTGCCGGGCGCGAGGTCCACCACCTGCTCGATGCCGACAGCCGAGACGGCCGAGCTGCCGCTGACGCCCCGCAGGGTGTCGCGGTCGGAGGTCCACGAAGAGGACGCCGCCGGGTCGCCGACGACGACCAGCTCGTCGCTGCCGGCGCCACCGTCGACGTCGACCCCCAGACCGGCCGGAGCGCCCGCCAGATCGACGGTCACCTTGTCGTCGCCGTCGCCGCCGCGAACCTCGACCTTCGTGACCTCGTCGAGAGCCACGCTGCTCGTGCTGCCGTCCGCGGCCTCGAAGACCAACTCCTCGCCGTCGATGCGAAGTGTCCCCACCAGCTCGCCGCCGTCGGCGGCCGTGAGAACGGCAGTGCCGTTTGCGACGGTCCATGACGCTGCGTCATCGGCGGCGGCGGCCTCGACGGTGCTGGCGGTCGTGGTCGCCGCGTCCGTGCCCGGGCCGCTCCCGGGCTCACTTCCGGTCGCCGTCGCGGTGCTCGTCGAGTCCGGCGCGGCACCCCCGTCGGAGGACGCCGGGGGCGTTGACGCGGAGCTCGAGCCGGTGTCGGCCGGTGCCGTGTCGGCCGGTGCCGTGTCGGCCGGAGGAGTCTCTGCCGGAGGAGTGTCTGCAGGCGCGGTCGGCTCGACCGTCTCGACGGCGCTGCTCTCAGCAGGAGGGTCGGTGGCGGCCAGTGCCGGCGCCGACGCCACAGCGCGAGAGGTGCCTGCCGGAAGGCTCGCGGCCATCAGGCCGGACGCGGTGTGCTCCAGCCCGAGGACGTGCCCCACCTCGTGGCGGACGACCGTGGTGAGGTCGACCCCGGCGCCGCCCCAGCCCCAGCCGGCGGCGTCGGCGTCGACGACGACGACCGAGCCACGCGTCTCCCCGAGCGTCTGGCCGGCGAGGTCCTCGACGCGGATCGACAGGCCCGACAGGTCCTGCGAGGGCGCGGCATCCGACCACTCAGCGACAGCTGTCACGAGTGCGGCTGCGGCCACGCCCGGGTCCAAGGCCGCTGCCTCGACGGGCGTCTCGGGAATCGACGCCGCCGTGACATCGTCACCACCAGTAGTCGTCTGACCTGTCGCCGGCGTCTGGCCGGTGGCCGGCGTCTGACCCGTGACGGTCGTTCCCCCTCCGCCGCTGATCGTGCCCGTTCCCGTGTCGCTGCCGTTCGCCACCGGGCAGGAGATCGAGGCTGCAGTCCCGCCGGTGCCGCCGGTCGTGGTGCACGCTCCGGTCGACAGCGCCCGGGCGAGCGCCTGCAGCGCCTCCTGGATCCGCGCCTCGGCCTCGGCCGCACGCGCAGCCGCCTCCTCCTGCGCGAGCTGCTCGGCCGTCTTGGGGGCCGGCACCTGCTGCCCGGCCGGCCCGGTCCGGACGACCTGGGTCTGCGGCATGGGCTGCTGGGAGGCGGCCTGTGCGGCACGCTCGGCGACGACGCGCTGCTGCTGCGCCAGCTGCTGCTGCTCGATCTGCACCTGCTGAGCCTGCATCTGCTGCTCCGCCACCCGCTGCGCAGCGGCCTGCCGCAGGGCGTCGGCCGCTGCCAGCAACTCGTTCAGGCGAGCCCGCGCCTGTTCGGGGGTGACGCCGGAGAGGGCAAGCTCACCCCAGCGGGCGGGGCCGAGCTCGGGACCTGTCGGCGCGCGCGCCGGGTCGACACCCGCAGCCGCGGCCGCGGGGCGAGCCGGCGGTGTGACAGTCGGCGCCGCCAATGCCGCACTGCCGTACGCACCGACCGTCGCGAACATCGCCGTCGCGGTCACCACGCCAACAGCGCGCCGAGCCGAGCGCCGTGGGTCGGCCGGCAGCAGTCGCCGACATGCCTGGCGGCCAGAGCTCAAGGTCGAGGGGATGATTGCCGAGATCGACACGGGGGGACTCTGGCCGCGACGCAGCGAAGGCACGGCGCCACAGCCGCCCCAACCGCCGCCGCCATCCACCACGTGCCCCTGACCTCAGGCCCGGCGCACGTTGATACTGGCCCCCCAGTGTCATGCCCCAAGCGGGAAGAGAGTGACACCACTACACCGGCGAATCAAGATCTCAGCCGCAATACTGTCCGAAAGTACGAGGACATATCGGGCGAATCGGGCGAATCGTCTACCAGTGCAGTTGCTTCTTGCGAAGCACCAGCCAGGTCGACCGCAGCGACCAGGCCTGCCCGACAAGGGTCAGCAGCTCCAGCGGCAGGACGCTGACTGCGAGCAGATGGTCGAGCCAGCTCGCATGCCGCATCTTCAGCGACACCACCAGCCGGTCGAGCCCCGAGACGAGGAACGGCAGGACGTAGTACCACTCCAGCCGCACCGGCAGGTCCAGCGCGACGATGAGTCCCCATGCGGTCAAGCCGGCGAGGCGCAGCAGCACGCCGAACCACACGGCGCTGTACGCCACCCAGTTGCGCCGGGTCCACGGCTTCCAGCCCTCCCGGGCCAGCTCCTCGAACGTGCCGCCCGACCAGCGCAGCCGCTGGCGCCACAGACCACGCAGCGTGACGGGCGTGTCGGTGTAAGCCAAAGCCGTCGGGGCCACCCGGATCTTCCAGTTCGCCTCACGCAGCTGCATCGAAAGCCGGTAGTCCTCGACGATGCTGTCGGTCGCCCACGGGTTCCCGTACTTCGCCGTGACCTCGTGCAGAGCGCGATTGCGGAACAGCGACCCGAAGCCGCCCAGCACCTCGGTGGCGTACTTCCGCCGTACCAGCACCTGGTCGTACATCGCGAAGTCCAGCGCCAGCAGATGCCAGACGACGGAGTTCCACGCCGACATGCCGGGCGGCGGCACCTTGTTGAGCGGCCGGCCGCAGATGCCGCCGATCTCGGGGTCGTCGACAGCCTGCTTGCGCAGCCGCTCGAGGCAGGCGGGATCGAGGACCGTGTCGGCGTCCATCGTGACGACGAACCGCGCCTCCTGGCAGAACCGCCACCAGGCCTGGTTGAGGGCCCCTGCCTTGCGGTCGACGTTGGCGACGGTCTCCATCACCTCGACCGGGAAGCGACGGGCGATCTCGAGTGTGCGGTCGGTGCAGTTGTCGCCGATGACGACGATCAGGTCAGGGCGGTAGGTCTGGCCGAGCACCGACACGATCGCCGCCTCGATCTGCTCCTGCTCGTTGTGGGCCGGGATCAGCACGACCGTGCGCTGGAAGTCGCGGCGGTGACCGGCGCGGCTCCGGCGCGAACCGGACCGGCGCTTGCCGCCGCGTCCCGCCGTGCGGTGCTGGATGGGTGCCGACGCGTCGAGCACGGTCATCGGATCTGTTCGCGGCGCGGAGACGTCAGGCCACGGACTCGCGAGTGGTGAGCGTGCGGCCGATGCGCAGCAGCGCGGCGCCCATGAGGATCAACGTGATCGCGGACAGGACCAGGAAGAAGATGCTGACACCCGTGAAGGGCAGCGTGCTGACGGTGGAGGCAGCCGACAACGGGGTCACGCCGTTGGCAGCCCCGGTCCCGGCGGCGGCGGTGGTGGCAGCGGCGGTGCCGAGCACCGAGGGGGTGGTGGTGTACACGGAGGTCTCCAGAGCAGCAGGAATCGACAGGTTGAGGACTGCGGGAAGGGCGTTGCTGGGCTTCGAACAGGCCCTCGCGTGGTGCTGCCCTCACAACGAGTCACCGACTGCGTAGTTACGGTCAGTGATAACTAGTCACTTTGCGGCACGGCGGTCAGAAACTTCCAGACCTCCCGAGTCGTGTCCACCGCACCGTTGACAGGGCCGAACCCAGGGGAGAACCAGGTGTGGCCGGCCCCGTCGATGGTGACCAGACGAACCGACGATCCCTGAGCGCAGCCCGTCCAGATCGTGGTCGTGACCACACCGTCCGGCTCGGTGGCAGGCGGAGCAGGACAGTCGTTGAGGTCGGCCCAGCGCTGCATCACCTCCCGCGTCGGCGGCGAGGGGGCGGTCGCGCCGCCCGCGGTCGCGCCTCCTTCGTACGGCACCAGCGGGTCCGCCGTTCCGTGGAACTCGATCACCGAGACCGGTTCCGAGGGCTGGCAGTCGGCCAGGATCATCGCGCCGGCGACGGAGGCGACCCCGGCGATCCGCTCGGCGAGGTCACACCCCAACCGATGCACCATGATCGCCCCACCCGAGAAGCCGACAGCGAAGACCCGATCGGGATCGATACGCTCCGTCGCCGAGACGTCGTCGATCACCTCGCCGAGGAAGGCGACGTCATCCGGTCCGGGGGGGCCGCCGTTCGGGCAGCAGTAGCCGGCGTTCCACGTCCGGTTGATGCCTTCGGGGTAGGCGACCAGGAACTTCTCCTGCGCCGCCAGCCGGTCGAACATGGTGACGCCCACCATCTGCTCTCCCGTGTTCCCCACCCCGTGCAGCACCAGCATCAGCGGCGCAGGGGCGTCCCGGTCGAGCGTGAGCGGAGTGAACAGCCGGTAGGTCCGCGACAGACCGTCAGCGGTGGTGAGCTGCTGTTGACGCACGGCCGCAGGAACCTGCGCGGACGGAGCCGGTGCCGACCCCCCGCAGGCTGCGAGGCCGGCGAGCAGCAGTGCCAGCAGGAGCGGACGTGACCCAGCCCGCCGCTTCGCTGCCCGCCGGGACTGCATCGGAGGTCAGTCCTCCTCCTGCTCGATCTCCTGGTCGTCCTCCTGCTCGCCGTCGGAGCAGGCCGCAGTGGCGACGAGCGGTAGGGCCACGAGCATGGCGGTCGCGAGCAGACGACCGGCACGACCGGTCCGGCGGGGGGCTGCGCCTGTCATCGGGGTGTCCTCTCATCGGGATCGTCCGATCGGTCTGCTCCGTCGAGAGCGGGGCAAACCGCCGCCGGTTGTCCGGATCGACCACTGCTCATCGCGCCACGTTCCCGGTGAACCGCACCCGCTCCAGCGACGTACAGAAGGGCAGGTCGCCCGACGACGCGCGACCGCCCGATCTCATCGACGAGGGGACCGCACTCATGCGCAAGAAGATTCTCGTGGCCGTTGCCACCACCACCCTGGCCGCCGCCGGACTGGCCGTGCAGGCCGGTGTGGCCGCCGCCGGTCACACCAACACCGTGCTCGAGGCGAGCCTGGACGGTCGCTCCGAGGTGGCTACCGACGCAACGAACAGCAAGAATGTCGGCGACCCGAACGGGCGCGGCGAGGCGTACGTGTTCGGGATCGACGGCGACCCGACCACGCTGTGCTACGTCCTGACCGTGGACAAGATCGCTCCCGCCACCGCGGCCCACATCCACGAGGGACCCGCCGGCGAGAACGGGCCGGTCGTGGTCAACCTGGCCGCACCGGCCGACGGCAACGCCGCCGACTGCCTCACCGAGGGCGAAGCTGGCAAGTTCGTCGGCGACCAGACGGTGGCGGACATCCTCGCCAACCCGGAGGACTACTACGTCAACGTGCACAACGCCGAGTTCCCCGGTGGCGCCGTCCGCGGCCAGCTCGCGCCGCAGGAGTAGACAGCCCTCCGCCCGCAGGGCGGGCCTTGCTCTCCGAGGGCCCGCCCTGCGGCGCAGCTCCACCCCGGCCGTCCCACGAAGGCTGCCGGAAACGGCTGGCTAAGCGACGGTGAACGAGGTCCCCTCGACGGTGACCTGTCGCCGCGGCAGCGGCTCCCGCGCCGGGCCCTGCACGACCGACCCGTCGGTGATGCCGAACGCGCTGCCGTGACACGGGCAGTTGATCGTGCCGTCCTCGATCTCGCTGACGGTGCACCCCTGGTGCGTGCAGGTCGCGGAGAAGGCGGCGTAGACGCCCGGGCTCGGCTGGGTCACGACCACACGGCCGTCGAGCACCATGCCGCCGCCGACCGGAACGTCCACGATGTCGCCGACCAGCGGCTCGTTGCTGGAGCTGCGGGGGCTCCCGCCGCAGCCGGCGAGGGCAGCCGCCGCCACGAGGCAGCCCGTCCCGTGAAGCAGGGTCCGCCGTGAGCACACGCTCACACCGTCACCAGCAACCCGGTCAGGTACATGAGCAGCAGACCTGCGGTGATGCCGCCGATGGTCGCCGTGTCCAGTGCCTGCCCGACGCGGGACCGGAGCGCCGGCGCGATCTGCACGATCACCTGCACGATCGCGCCGACTCCGACGCCGAGCAGGAACGCCGACAGCTCGCCGTTGTTCACGGCCGCCCCGATCATCGCCCCCACGATTGCCGGTCCGCCCGCCAGCAGAGCGAGCATGACCAGCCGAGCCTTCGACGGACGAAGTCTCGTCAGGGGCGCCACGATGGCGATGCCCTCCGTGGTGTTGTGCAGGGCGAATCCGACCACCAGGAAGGCGCCGAGCGCCAGCTCGCCGACGGCGTAGGCGGACCCGATCGCCAGACCCTCGCCGAGGTTGTGCAGCCCGATGCCGATCGCGATCGTGGTCGCCAGCCGACGTCCGTTCACGCCCGCCGCCTCGGCGTAGTCCCGCCGGCTGCGGATGGCGCGGTCGACGGCTGTCAGCAGCAGGAAGGCCAGCCCGGCGCCGAGCACGACCAGACCGGGACCCCCGAACGCGCCGCCGGAACGCCCGGCCAGCGCCACCGCCTCCAAGCCGCCGTCGAGGGCCAGGAAGGCCAGCAGCCCGACGGTCAGGGCGAGCAGCACGCGCACGACCGACGGCCCGGCCCGGCGCAGCAGGGGCAACGCCATCATGCCCAGGGCGATGGGGATGATCCCGACGTAGAGGCCGAGCAGCGCCATCGACCCGAGCGACGTGACGCCGTCGGGGGTGCGCACCGCCACCGGGATCTCGTGCTCGATGATGACGCCCGTCGAGGTGAGCATCGAGACGAGGTACGGCTGACCGTCCTGCCACGGGTAGTTCAGGCGCAGGGTGACGGTGTCCAGCCGGCCGACGGGTTCGGTGCCGCCGGCGACGTCCACGAAGCTGTCGTTGACGATCACCTGGGCGATCTGCACCGGATCCGGACCGGTGTTGCGCACCGTCAGGTCGATCACGCCGGGGGACAGCACCGTCCGCTCCACGGCGATCTCCTCCAGGGGAGGGCCGTTCCTGGTCGGCAGGGCGTTACCGGCCAGCAGGGCCAGCGCGCCCAGCGCCACGGCCAGGGCAACGACGGCCGCGCAGACCAGGGTCCACAGGGGCACCGAGGCGGTCCGAACCGGCCGGCGGACGCCGCGCTCGCTCGGCGGAGCTGTCGGCGCGTCGAGGCTGGTCGACCGCGGGTCGGGCGTCATGAGTCGGTGACCTCGAAGAACCCCATCCAGCCCAGATCGGCGAACTCGGTCTTGTGGGCGTGGAACATGTACCGCCCGGGCTTGGGGAAGCGGACCTCGCAGATGCCACGCTGGCCCTGCGCCTGCATGATCGTGTCGGTGAACTCGGCCGGCTCGAGCCGGGTGCCGGTCGGGTAGTAGTCGAAGAAGTTCCCGTGCAGGTGGAAGGTGTTGATCGGGTCGTACTCGGTGATGTTGACCAGGTAGATCCGCACCAGCTCGCCCAACCGCACGCGTACCGGCTCGTGCATGTAATGGAAGGGGATGCCGTTGACGGCGTAGAGCTGGTTGCCTGCGCCGTCGAAGGTCGTGTTGTAGCCGTGCATGACCATGACCATCTCGTCAGCCGGCGGGCGGTCCTGCGGGGGGTCGACGATGAACGTCCCGTACATGCCGCGGGCGATGTGCTCGGCCAGGGGGCCGACGTGGCAGTGGTAGAGGTGCAGGCCGAACGGCTCGGCATCGAAGGTGTAGGTGAAGCTCTCGCCCGGCGAGATCACCCCCCTGCCGACCATGGGCACCCCGTCCATCTCCGCGGCGTGGATGCCGTGGAAGTGCATCGTGTGCGGGTGCGCGGAGTCGTTGACGAACCGCACCCTCAGCAGGTCGCCCTGTCGGCAGCGCAGGGTCGGTCCGGGGATGCGGGAGTTGAACGTCCACGCGGGAAAGCGCACCCCTGGCGCGACCTCGATGTCCCGGTCGGTGGCGAACACCTCCCACTCGCGCACCGTACGGCCGTCGGCGTCGATCGAGACGCGGCCGTAGTCGAAGTCCCGCAGCACCTCGGTGGGGTCGAAGCCGTTCGCAGCGTGATCCACCGTGCGACCGGAGCGGAACGTGGCGCCGTTCTCGCCGCCCCCGTGGGCGGGGCCGGCGTGGTTGCCATGCCCGTCGCCGGGGCCACTGGCGGCCGCTGAAGACAGGTCGAACAGCTGACGCCCGCCCAGGGCGGCAGCGGCGGTCCCGAGCAGGGTGCCGCCGAGAAACCTCCGACGAGAGGGGGTCACTCGGGCGCGGCGAGGTGCAGCAGAGCGAGTCTCTCGAGCGCCGGACGGGCCATGGCGCCGACCGCGGTGAAGACCACCCCCTGCTGCGCCGTCAGCCGCTCGTCGACGATCCGGCTCAGGGCGTACGCCACGGCGCCTGTCTGACGCACGCTGACCGCGTCGACGCTTGGTTGCCGGGTCGAGGCGACCGCAATCCCCTCGGCCTTGCCGTTGCTGCCCAGCGAGGCACCGACCGAGAAGGACTCCCGCGGGTTCACGCCGGGGTCCGCGACCCGCTCCCGCAGCTGCATCAGCATCTGGTGCCACCCGACGACATCGCCGGGAAGCTCTGTCGCCGTGACGTCGTCCTCGGTCAGCCCGGTGCCGCGCGGCCCGGAGGTGAAACACCGTGTGTACGACAGCAGGGCGAGCGTCCAGTAGGCCTCGAGCGCCAGGTCGTCGGGCTCCGGGCGGGCGGCGTCCAGCTCGGTGACGAGCCGCTCGCAGCACCGCAGCACGGTCTGCAGGTCCTCGAACACCGCAGCGAGGTCGGCCACCGCCAGGGCAGCCGGTGAGACCAGGCGCCGGACCACCGACGGCACCGCAGGTTCCGGAGCGGCAGCGTCCTGGGCGGCAGGGTCCTGGGCGGCGGAGTCCTGCTGCGGGACGCTCATCCGACCGACGGCCCGAGGCCCAGCGACTGCGGGGTGCTGGCGTCCGGCGAGGGCTGGTGCAGCCCGCCGTCGAGCTCGCCGAACTCCGTCATCAGCGCCCGGCTCCCGCCCCAGGGGGTCTGCTCCTCGGCGATGAGCGTGTTGGTGGTCAGGAGCAGCCCGGCGACCGACGCCCCGTTCTGCAGCGCGGACCGGCACACCCGCAGCGGGTCGAGGATGCCCATCTCGATCATGTCCCCGTAGCGGCCCTCCAGCGCGTCGAACCCCTCGTCGATGCCCATCTCGGCGATCGTGGCGATCACCTCCTGGCCGTTGTAGCCGGCGTTGCTGGCGATGAGGTACGCCGGCTCGGCCAGCACCCGGCGGACGATCTCGACGCCGATCTCGTAGTCACCGGTGACCTCGAGGTCGTCGAGGGCCGACGCCGAGTGCAGCAGGGCGACGCCGCCGCCGGCCACGATGCCCTCGGCCATGGCCGCCCGGGTCGCCGACAGGGCGTCCTCGACGCGGTGCTGAAGCTCGGCGAGCTCGGCGTTGGTGGGGGCGCCCACCTTCACCACGGCGACCTTGCCGGACAGCGAGCCGATCCGTTCGGCGAGCACGTCCTCGTCGACGCCGAAGGTCGCCTTCTTCTGCTCAGCCTGCATCTGGGCGATGCGGAACGCGATGTCATCGGCGGATCCGGCCCCGCCGATGATGGTCGTGCGGTCGGCGGTGACGCGCACCTGCGAGGCCCGTCCGAGCTGCTCCAGCGTGATCGTCTCGATGGTCGCGCCGGAGTGCTTGGACAGCACCGTGCCGCCGGTGGTGGTGGCGATGTCCTCCAGCTTGCGAAGGCGCCGGTCGCCGAAGCCGGGCGCCCGGGTGACCACGCACTGGAAGACGCCGTTGACGTGGTTCTGGATGAGCATGGACAGCGGCGCGCCCTCGACGTTCTCCGCCACGATGATCAGCGGTCGGGGGGCGCGCATCACCTTGTCCAGCAACGGCATCAGCTGCGCGATCTTGCTGATCTTGTCGTTGGTGAGCAGGATGTACGGGTCGTCCAGCACCGCCTCGAGGCTGGCCGGGTGGGTGACCATGTACGGCGAGATGTAGCCGTTGTCGTACTCGAAGCCCTCGACGAACTCCACGCTCATGCCGGGGGTCGCCGACTCCTCGACCGTCACGATGCCGGTGTCGCCGACGGTGAACAGCGCCTGAGCCAGCACCGCACCGACCATGTCGTCGTCGTTGGCCGAGATGGCGGCCACCCGGGCGTAGTCCTGCTCGGTCTCCACCGGTCGGGCGACGCTGCGCAGGTGCTGGACCAGCCGGCCGACGGCCAGGTCGATCCCGCGCTTGACCAGCACAGGGTTACCGCCGGCGCCGATCGCCTTCATGCCCTCCCGGATGATCGCGTGCGCGATCACGGTCGCCGTGGTGGTGCCGTCACCGACGATGTCGTTGGTCTTGATCGCGGCTTCCTTGACCAGCTGCGCGCCCATGTTCTCGAACTGGTCGGGCAGGTGGATCTCCTTGGCGATCGTCACGCCGTCGTTGGTGACCACCGGCGAGCCGGTGATCTTCTCGATGATGACGTTGCGGCCCTTGGGGCCGAGCGTCGACTTCACGGCCTCGGCCAGCTGGTCGACCCCCGCGAGCAGGCGATTACGGGCGTCCTCTCCGAACACCAGTTCCTTGGCCATGGGGTGGACCTCTCTGTTCGGTGGGGCGGAGTCGGATCAGGGGACGAGGATGGCGCGGCCGCGTACGTTGCCGGCGTCGAGCTCGGCGAGCGCCTCCACCGCGGCGTCGAGCGGGAAGGTGCTGGTGTGCAGCGTGACCTTGCCGGTCTGCGCGAGGACCATGAGCTCGGCGAGCTCGTTGTAGGTGCCGACGATGTTGCCGACGATGTTGCGCTCGGTCGAGATGATGTCGAGCGTCGGGACGGTCAGCTGCCCGCCGTAGCCGATGACGTAGTACGAGCCACCGCTGCGCGTCATGGCGAAGCCGTCCTGCTCGGCGCCCTGCTCGGCGACGAAGTCCAGGACGACGTCGGCGCCCTGCCCGTCGGTCAGCTCCTGGACCGCTGCGACCTGGCCACCGTCAGCGACGACGGTGTGGTGGGCGCCGAGCTGCTCGGCCAGCTTCAGGGCCTCGGCGTTGCGATCGACGACGACGATGTTGGTCGCCGTCAGTGCGGCAAGGCACTGGATGCCGATGTGCCCGAGCCCGCCGGCACCGATCAGCACGCAGGTCGTCCCCGGGTAGAGCAGTGGCAGGGCTTTGCGGACCGCGTGATAGGCCGTGATCCCGGCGTCGGCGAGCGCAGCCACGTCCTGCGGCCGGGTCGCCGGGTCGAGCAGCACGCAGGCCCGGGCCGAGGTGAGCAGCAGCTCGGCCATGCCACCGTCGACTCCGAGCCCCGGGAAGGTGCTCGTGGTGCAGTGCATGTCCTGCCCACCGCGGCACGCCCGGCACAGCCCGCAGGTCGGGGTGGGGTGCAGGATGACGGTGTCGCCGACCTTGACGTTGGTCACCGCCGAGCCGATCTCGTGCACCCAACCGGCGTTCTCGTGACCCAGGATGTACGGCAGGTCGGGCGCCATGGCCTGGGCCCACTGGCCCTCGAGGATGTGCAGGTCGGTGCGGCACACACCGGCGCCGCCGATCTTGACGATCACGTCGAGCGGGCCGGAGATGGTGGGCTCCGGGACCTGTTCGACGACCGGCTGCTGGTGGTAGGCGTGCACGCGTACGGCTTTCATTCGTCCTCCCCAAGACCGAGAGTCGGGTAGCGATCACGAAGCATGCCTCGGCAGATGCCGCTGTTGGCCTCGGCGCCGACGCGGGTCAGTCGTGCCTTGCGAAGGTGCAGCGGCAGAGCGGCCACACCGACCGCCTCGCCGCTCACCGGGTCGATCAGCAGCGGGCTGCCGTCGTCGGCGGGCAGGCCCAACTCGGCCCGCCGGGCCCGCAGGCGCTCGCGGTCCGCTGACGGCGGGGCCTCACCCAGGGTGAGACCGGCCAGCTCCTCACCGGTGCGCCCGGCGGCGAGCAGCGGCCGGCAGACCCGGTCGGTGCCCGCGAGGACCGCCTTGCGGATGAAGTCGATCCGCAGGCCGTCGAGCTCGGCGTCCGCGAGCGCCCCGAAGGACGCCACGAAGCCGGACCGGGCCGCAACACCGCTGTTGATCGCCTCCGACGCGAAGTGGTCGTCCAGGACGATCTCGGTCCGCCGCACCCCGGCGACGCCACTGACCGCCTCGTAGGCGTCGGCCACCATGAGGAAGGCGAAGTTCGGCGCGCAGAAGTAGGTGGGCAGCCGCAGGTGCACGTCCGCCACCCCGTCCGTGGACACGGTGCACGAGGCGACGAACCCCAGCGAGGTGACGGGCTCGTCCAACTCGGGATCGCGCACCGTGTCCAGCGCGGCGAGCACGGAGGCCGCGTCGATCACGCGGCCCCCTTCACGTGGACGCCCCGACTGTGTCCTCCACCAGCTTCGCGTCGTCCTGGGCAGCGGGGGCACCCGCCTCGGCCGGCAGTTGGAACTCCACCGGCACCTCAATGTCGTAGAGCTTCGCGGCGTTGAGTCCGAGGATCTTCTTCTTGGTCGCCACGTTGACCCGTGGGTAGTCCGAGAACTCATCGCTGGGGTAGTCCCAGTCGACGAACCCCTCGACCTGCCACTTGGGTTCCCAGATGCCGTAGTCACTGCCGAAGGTCATCTTGTCCTCGCCGACCCAGAACAGCAGCTCACCCATCACCTTGGCGAAGAACTTCGGCCGGGCATGCATGAGTCCGCCGATGACCACCGAAAGTCCGGCGTAGACGTTCGGCTCCTGCGTCGCCATGAAGCAGAAGTCCTCGATACGGGGCAGCCCGACGTGCTCCACGATGAAGTTGAGGTCCGGGAAATCGGTCGCCGCGTGGTCGACGTCCGAGACATCGAACGCGTCCTTGTCCAGCGGCCAGATGGTCGGCCCCTTGTGAACGTGGATGTTCTTGACCCCGAGCTCCTGGGCCCGCTCCAGGAAGCGGTAGGACTCCGGGTCCTTCAGAGTCCAGCCGCGGGAGCCGTCGAGCCACTCGGCGGTGTAGAGCTTGACGCCCTTGGGCTGCCAGCGGGCGACGTTGTCCTCGAACTCCTTCATCGCAGCGTCGCCGCCGCGCGGCTCGAAGCGGCTGTTGACGATGAACTTGCCCGGGTGCTTCTCCGACAGGGCGCCGTTGCGCTCGGTGGTGTTGAAGCCCTCGGTGTACCAGGACTTCAGGTAGGTCGGCTGGAAGATCGCGACGTCGACGTGCCCGTCCTCGAAGACGTCCTTCATCAGGCCCTCTTCGGAGTACTTCTGGAAGCGGTCGATCGGCCAGTGCGTCTCGGCCGGACCCAGCGACTGGTAGGCGTGGAAGCAGTCGATCCACCCCTTCGCGAAGTTCTCCTGCCCGGCCACCCAGTTCGTCGGGCTCGCGTCCCAGTAGTGCATGTGGCTGTCCACCACGAAGTACTTCTCGCCGTCCTTTTCGTACACCGTTTCCTCCTCGGGTCGTGCGTCGGGCAAGCCTACGTCCGGGCGTACGACGCTCAGTTCTTGATGGGCAGATCCCAGCCGAGATACTCGGCGGCGTCCTCGGGACTGGCGAACATGATGGTCCGGTCGTCCTCGTGGACCATCTTGCCGTAGTGGGTCGACATGTTCTCCTCGAACTGAGCTGCGTCGAACCAGTCCTCCTCCTCGCCCAGCGCCTCGGAGATGTCGGCGTAGACGAAGTCCATCCGGGTCACCGCGTCCACGCGGATCATCGAGGGGAGCGGGGTCACGATCACCCCGTCCTGCTGCTTCATGACCTTCGCCATGACGACCCCGACCTGGTTGTTCATCAGGGTCACGCCGCACTTTCCTGACGCGGTGTTGTCGGACGCGAACGGGCTGGTGTTGGTGGTGGCGGTGCTCACAGGGAGAGCTCCTTCGGGGTGTCGAGGCCGAGGTCGGCGAGGATGCCGCTGAAGCGGTTCTTGCACTGGTCCAGGCCGTCCTCGAAGCGCGGCGGCTTGGAGTCTGGCTGCGACCACAGCGGCGACATGGCGCGGGCCGCCTCCAGGCAGCGCGGGACCCACACGGACAGCCACTGCTGCATGGTCGCCTTGTTGTGGTCGGCGAACTCACGGTCGTTGGTGAGCAGCTCGAACAGCGCGGTCGTGTAGCGCAGGTCGCGGGTGGCGTAGTCGAGCTCGCCCGCGCCCATGACGGTCGGGGTGACGAAGTCGCCGTTGCGCGGCGCGGCCTGCTGGACGAGGTGGCTGCGGAACAGCTCCCCGATCAACGGCTCGAACACGACGTTGACGGCGAAGATGGCCTCTGCCCAGTCGTCGACGCAGGTGAGCTGCTCGGCCACCTTGCGGACACCCTGCCAGGCGGGGTCGCTGTTCCACGCCTCGAGGTGCGCGGCACCGTCGAAGCCCTCGATCTCCTCGGTGAGCGTGAGGTTGTAGAGCGCCAGGTCCTGCGCCGTCCGGATGCGGTGCATGCTGTTCACCGACACCGCGTTGTTGTGCATGTTGGTCGGGCAGCGCCGCTGGGCGTTGGCGAAGACGTACAGGCCCAGGCCGTGCTCGACGTGCATCCAGGCGCCGACGTGGCTCTCCACGAACAGCTTCCAGTTCGGGTTCCACTGCTCGAAGGCCTTGGTCTGCCGCGCGGCGTCGACGTTCGCGCTGATCTGCCGGACGACGTTGGAGTTGTACTTGTAGAACGTGAGCTCCCACTCCTCGTTGGGGTCGCGGAACTCGTGCCAGCCGTGCGCGGGCCAGTCATAGCCCTTGCCGCCGGATCCGGGGAAGCGCTCGGGCACCGGACGGTCCGAACCCCACGCCTTGAGCGCGGTCCACTCCAGCGGATAGCCGCCCGTACCGTCGGCGAAACCGTAGATCCAGCCTTGGGCGAGGTAGTGCCGCGGGTCGGGCTGCACCTCAACGGTCACGTCTTCGTAGTGCGTCTGCTTGCGCTTCTGCGGGACGAAGTAGTTGTAGTTGCGCGCGGTGGAGTCGGGGAACTCCTTCGCCCCGGCCTCGGCGTCCGTGAACTCGGGCTTCGGGAGGCTGCGCTCGGTGGTCTGCTCGGCAGTCGTCATGTGGCCAAACTTCCTGTCGCTGGAGTGTTCGCGGATTCGCCGGTGGTGGTGAACTTGTCGTAGAAGATGCGTCCTTCGAGGGCGCCGAGGTCAGCGAGCACCGCGATCGCGGCCTCGACCATCGGCGGCGGCCCGCAGACGTAGGCGTCCGTGCGCCGCAGATCGTGCTCGTGCTTGCGCACGACGTCCGTGATCATGCCGACCTCGCCGTCCCAGGCGTCGTCGGGGCCCGGCTCGGACAGCGCCGGCACGTAGGTGAAGTTCGGCAGCGCCTCCTGGAGGGAGTGCAGCTCGGCCTCGAAGCACAGGTCGCGTCGACCGCGCGCGCCGTAGTAATAGGTGGCCTTGCGCTGCGGGTCCCGCTCGGCAAGCGAGCGCAGGACCGACAGGATCGGCGCCATGCCCGCCCCCCCGCCGACGAAGACGAGCTCGTTGGGGCTGTCCCGCAAGGTGAAGACGCCGAACGGTCCGGTCAGCGGAAGCTCGTCGCCGATGGCCACCTTGCTGGCCAGGAACTCCGAGAAGAAGCCGCCCGGATAGCACTTGATGATGAACTCGAGCTGACCGCTGTCCTTCGCCGAGATGTTCGACATCGAGAAGGACCGGGTGGCCTCTTCGCCCGGGACGCCGATGTCGACGTACTGCCCCGGGAAGAAGCGGAAGTCCTCGATGTCCTTCAGGGCCAGCACGAGGTGGCGCATGTCGTGCGTCACGGCGTCGTTCGAGACGACCGTGCCCACGGCGCTCTGGATCGGCAGGCCGGAGCGAATCATCTCCTCGTCGTAGTTCAGGAGCTCGATCGTCACGTCCTCGTAGACGTGGGCCCGGCACAGCAGCGTGAAGCCCTCGTCCTTCTCGCTGTCGGGCAGCGCGAAGGTGGAGTAGCTGTCGTGCTCGACGTCCTCACCCTCGAGCAGGAAGGACTTGCACGCGGCGCACTGTCCCTCCTTGCAGCCGTGCATGAGCATGATCCCCTGCTCGGCCGCCGCCCGCAGAACCGTCTGCGACTCGTCGACCTCGATCTCGATGCCGACCGGCTCGAACCGCACGGTGTGCTTGTCGGCCATGGCTCCTCGCTCGGGTCGCTGGGGGGTCGCTGGGGGGACGCGGTGGAGGCGGGAGGGCCCGGGACTCGAGGTTCCGGGCCCTCCTCGCCGATCTCGTGCCGGTCAGGCCTTGACGGGGGCCTTGCCGGCAGGGCCGTGCGCGGTGTAGTCCGCGTGGAAGGCCTTCTGCTCGTCCTTGCTCATCTCGTTCAGCAGGACGTTCGGGCTCTGCAGCGGTGGGCACCGACGCATGTGGTCCAGAGTCCACATCTTCTTCGGGTCGAGATTGAGATGCGGCTGGGCGACCAGCGTCTTGCCGTCGTCGCGGACGTAGCCCATGTCGGAGATGACGTCGGCCCAGTTCCAGCCGTGGTACAGCGTCTCCCACTCGCGCTTGCCGATGAGCCGGCCCATGCTCGGGGTGTCCCGACCGTGGAAGGTCGGCCGGAACGCCACCGTGTCGGTCCACTTGCACGCCTCGTGGCAGTAGGTGCGCGTCTGCCCGTCGACGTCGGCCATGACCATGTCCTCACGGACGAGGCACGGCACCATGCAGGTCCAGCAGCGGTGCGGGTAGGCGTAGTCCACGTCCTCGAAGACGATCGGGTTGTGCCCGTTCGGCATCGACAGCCGGTTGTAGTTCTCCCACCACGCGCCGTACTTGGCGTACCAGCCCGGGTACTTGTACTCGAACCACTCGAAGTCCTTGTCCGTCATCGGGTCCATGCGCCAGTAGTTGGCGACCCACCCGGTGCAGAAGAACTGGGCGACCTCGTGCACGTAGCCCTTGTTCCAGATCTGGTTCCAGGACTCCTCGATCAGGTCGTGCGGGATGACCAGGCCGTACTTCTCGAGCGGAACCAGGTAGCTGCGGTAGTAGTCGTCGTAGATCCAGCGACGCCACATCTCCGCGTAGCTCTCGCGGTCCTTGCGACGGTCCTTCGTGCCGTACTCGATGAAGGTCCCGATGGCCGCATCGACGACGCGGTGGTTGTTCCACCAGGCGTAGCGCAGGTCGCGCTCGAGCAGCTCGTGGTTGCCCTCGTCGGCCAGGGCCATCAGCAGGGTGGCGTAGCCGTTGCTGATGTGCCGTGACTCGTCGGACTGCACGGAGTGGAAGACGGTCGGCAGCAGGTAGTCGCCGTTGGCGGCGGCCTCGGCCGGCATGGCGACGAACAGCGTGTTGGTGAAGGCCGTCTCGGCGACGATGGTGAGGTAGATGCTGGCCGCCGTGATGGCGTCGCCGGTGATGAACCCCTCGGCGAACTGCCGGCCGATCGTGCCGCAGTAGTCGTTCTGGAAGTTCCGCAGGCTGCTGTTGAACCCGGCCGGGTCGATGTAGTTGTTCATGTAGAGGCGCTTCAGGTTCTGCTGGATCGTCGAGTGGCGCACCTCGTCGATCATCTGAATCGCCTGACCGTTGTGCAGCTCCGGGTTCGGCACGTTGTTGAACAGCAGCGGCATCGCGCGGGCCGCGGAGATCTCCGGCAGCGGGATGATCGACAGGAAGAGCTTCTGCCACTCCAGCCAGCGCTCCTGCACCTGGCGGAACATGTTGCCCCGGATCGCCCCGTCGGACGCGCCGTAGACCCGGCTGTCCTTCTCCTCCTGCATCGGGAAGTACGACCGCAGGACCTGCTTGAGCGGGTCCTTCTTCTTGGCCTTCGAGAAGGTGTAATCAGTTCCGTACTGGGACACGGGCTCGTGGTACAGGGGCTCCCATGCAAGCTCCTGGATCTTCTGGTGGGCCTTGGCCACACTCTGGCGACTCATAAGCATTCCTCTCGGTCGACTGCCTCGCTGCCGCCCATCACACCCGAGCTGGAAGCGTTCTGGGGTCTCACTCTGAGACACCCGGAGTGGCCCGGGTCACTTCTCGCCGAGCACCGCCTCGCGGATGGTCGCCAGATGGTCGCGTACGTCCCGCATGACCTGGCGGTTGCCCTCCGCGTCCGGCTGGATGCCGAAAGCGCGCAGGAGGTCGGCCGCCGGCTTGCCAGGATCACCCGCGTTGCCGAGGACGGGGTGCAGACCCTCCTTGGCGAGCTGGTGGAAGACGAGATTGACTACGGTCCAAGGGTTGTACGTCTCGGCCGCGCTGGGATCGGGCATCGGAGCACCTCCGCGTCTGTCGGGCGGCCGGTCGTCTGAACAGGCGTCCGGCGCGAGATACCGTCCTACCTCGGCTCGACCGCAAGGGTGTCTCAATCTGAAACACTCCGAGGTCCGGTTCCGGCGGTTACCTTGGTTGCCACCACGTGAACGGGGAGTTCCCTCCGCGTTGCGCACACAGTCAGAGGACGCCATGAACCGCGACCACACCGCTCTCGAGACAGATGCCCCCGGGCTGGCCAGGGCGCGGGAGAACTTCCTGCGCGTGGACTCCACCGATCCGCCGGGAGTGCGCCAGGCCATCCTTGCCTCCTGGTGGCGATCCCGGGAGTCCAACGTGGCGGCGGACCGACTCGAGCTCCAGTACGTGCGTGACCCCAATCTGGACACCCCCCTGACCCGGAGCGCCGAACCGGTGCTGCGTCGGCTGCGCGAGCAGCTCGACGGCCAGCCGCTGAGCATCGTGCTGACCGACCCGGCCGGCGTGGTGCTGAGCCGGCTGACGGCGGACGCTGTCCTCGAGCGCCACCTCGACAAGGTCAACCTCGCTCCTGGCTTCAGCTACGCCGAAGGCGTCGTCGGGACCAACGGCATCGGCACGGCACTGGAAGCCGGGCGGGCCATGCACGTCTTCGGCCACGAGCACTACGCGGAGAACCTCGAGAGCCTCGCCTGCGCAGGCGTGCCGATCCGCCACCCGATGTCGGGCAAAACCGTGGGCGTGCTCGACCTGACCTGCTGGCGACGCGACGCCGGACCGCTGCTGATGACACTCGCCAAGACCACAGCCGAGCAGATCCGGCAGGCTCTGCTCACCGAGACGGGGATGCGCGAGATCGAGCTCCTGCACGCCTACCGACGGGCCTGCCGGACCAACACCGGGATGGTCTTCGCGCTCAACAACGACGTGGTCATGATGAACGAGAAAGCGCGAACAACACTGAAGCCGGGGGACCAGTCGGCCCTGCTCCGCCATGCCGCGGAAGGGCTGTCCGACCGTCGCGAGTCGGCCTCGGTGGAGCTCCCCTCCGGTGTCCAGGTGCGACTGCACACCCGAGCGGTGCCGGGCGACGGAGGTGTCGCCGGCGTCGTCGTGGACGTGAAGGTGGTCGAGACCGACACCTCCACCTCCACCTCCGGCGTCCCAGGCCTCCCCGCGCCCGCCCGCACCGCCTCCGCGCGCATGCTGCTGCCCGGGCTCATCGGGTCCAGTCCGCTGTGGCGGCGCGCGTGCGCCGACGTCGAGGGCGGCTACCGCTCCGGCGCCTGGCTGGTCGTCGAAGGTGAGGGCGGAACGGGGAAGGCAGCCCTGCTGCAGGCCATGCACCAGCGGGTGAACCCCTCGGGGCGCTACTGCCTGCTCGAGCCGGCCGTCGGTGGGGACAGCGCGTGGCTGAAGCACGCCCGTCGGACGCTTGCGGACAGCGACGGCACGATCGTCCTGCGACATCTGAAACGGCTCCCGACAAGTGCGCTGCGGGTGCTGACCTCAGCGCTGGAAGAGGCCGCCGACCGACAGGCTGCCTGGGTCGCCGTCGCTGTGGCGCCGGAACCGCCCAGCAAGGAGCTGGAGAGCATGCTGCGCCTGTTCCCGCACACCGTGCAGGTCCCGCCCCTTCGCCACCACATCGAGGACGTGGAGCAGCTGGTGCCGTTCTTCCTGAACCGGCTCGGCGCCGGCGGGCAGCTGACCTGCTCACCGGAGGCGATGCAGCTGCTGCTGCGCTTCAGCTGGCCCGGCAACATCGCGCAGGTCCTGGAGACCCTGCGGTGGGTCCGGCGGCACCGGCGCAGCGGCGTGCTGCAGCCCCAGGACCTGCCCCCCGAGATCCAGTCACTCAGTCGGCACCGGCTCAGCCCCCTCGAGTCCATGGAGCGGGACGCGATCGTGCTGGGACTGCTGGATGCGAGCGGCAACAAGGCGCAGGCGGCCCGGGCTCTCGGGATGTCCCGGGCGACCATCTACCGAAAGATCCACGAATACGGGATCGTCGGCGCCAACGGCTGATCCAGCCCTCAGGTGGGCTCCGTAGGTGCGAGCTCGGACATCACCGACCATCCGTTGCCCGGCACCTCCACGTTGACGATCTCCGGCGTCGCCGCGAGCGCTGCGGGCATCTGCGACATCGCAGTCCGGAAGTGCTCGCTCTGCACGTGCGCAGCGCCGGCCTGCTCGGACTCGAAGGCCTCTACGAGCACGAACTGATCTGGATCGTCGACGCTCCGAGACCACTCGAAGAACAGGTTTCCCGCTTCCTGGCGCGTGGCTGTCGTGAAGTCCTCTACCAGCGAGAGCCAGTCCTCGCTCCGGTCCGGGCGAATGCTGAACTTGACGACGATGAAGATCATGACGGTCCTTTCAAGCGGTACGGAGGGTGCTGTCGGCGCATACCGTCCCCCACGCGGACGAGCTCATGCCTGCGGGTAGGCGAACTCGAGCCGAGGGGGTGGTCGCGAGTCGGCTCAAGAACTCCTGGCTCCCGCCGATATCCCGCCAAACGTCTACGGGAGGAACGGGAAATGCTGGAGCACGCGACGTACATCGACAGGTTGTTGGCCGCGGCAGTCGGGGTGACACTCGCCCTCGGCATGGCTGCCAGCGCCGGCGCCCTGCCCGGCCCGGCCGTCGACAGTACGGGTCGGGCCGACGTGGTTGCGGACGTCGTGGCGGTCGAGGCGGCCCCGATCGTGACCCCGGTCGAGCTTCCCGTGCCGGCTCCACCGCCGGCTCCCGTCGCGCCCCTGCCCGTCGCTGCGCCCCCCGTCACGGCGGCAGCGCAGCCGGCCCGCGCCGCGGCTGCGGCGAAGAAGGCTCCGGTGACGGTGGCGAAGACCCAGGCCCGACCGGTCGCCGCTCCCGCCCCCGCGGCGGCGATTCCGGCAGTGCTTCCGGCAACGGCCGCCGTTCCGGCGGCGGTCGCGACCGTGGCCCGCCGGACCCCGTCGTCCGACGAGATCAAAGCCACGATCAGCGAGCTCAAGCGTCAGGTGGGCGGACTGCTGCGGTTCGTGTCTCCCAGTACGGACCAGATCAACCAGGCCGGGGACCAGGTGTGCACGGGCTTTGACAACGGGGAGACGTTCGCGCAGGTCAAGGCCAACGGTCTGTCCGTGATGCCGGACTCGGTCGACGTGTCACCGGCCACCGCCGACTGGGCCGTCCGGCAGCTCGTGACCATGTACTGCCCAGGCCATGCAGGCAAGCTTGCCTGAGCGAGGTCAGTAGCCGGCGTCCAGATCGACGGTGCCGAGCAGCGGCCGGCCGGCCCCGAACCGGAGCACGTTGTCGTGGACGCGTCGCGCCAGGAGCGGCTGCGCGGTCTGCCACGGGTTGGCGGTGTGCGGCGTGATGAGGCAGTTCGGCAGGGACCACAACGGATGCCCGTCAGGGAGCGGCTCGGGATCGGTGACGTCGAGCGCCGCTCCCCCGATCGCCCCGTCCTGAAGCGCAGTGACCAGGGCGCCCGTGTCGACATGGCGGCCGCGCGCCACGTTGACGAGCCACGCCGAGGTGGACATGGCGGCCAGCTGGCGATGGCTGATGACGTGCGTCGTCTCCGGCGTGAGCGCAAGCGCCAGCACCACGACCAGTGCGTCGGCGAGCACCTCGTCCAGCCGTTCGGGGCGGACGGTCCGGGACGCTCCACGCATCTGCTCCGGGGTGCGCCGCACGACTGTCACGGCACACCGGAAGGGCGCCAGCAGCTCCAGCAGCGAAGCGGTGATGCCACCACCGCCCAGGACGACCACCGGCGCGTCGTACAGCGTGGTCACGCCCTGCCCACCCCATGACGTCGCACGCGCTCGGGCCGGCAGCTGCCGGAGCCCGGCCAGGGCGAGTGCCAACGCGTGCTCGGCGGTCGGCTCGGAGTAGGCGCCCTTGGCGCAGGTCCACGTCCGGGAGCGATCCAGCACCTCGACGAAGCCCTCGACACCCGCGAACGGCAGCTGCACCCACCTGGCGGTCGGTGCGGCGCGGACGGCAGCGACCAGTCCGGCCACATCGCCAGGCTCGCCCCACACCAGCACATCGGGTGCGTCGTCGAGGTCGACGATCTGTCCGCCGGCCGAACGGACCGCCGCAGCAACCGGTTCGGACGCAACGGGAGCGAGCGCGACCCTGGGCGTCACCTGTGCGTCCGGGGCACCATGACAGCAGCCTCCCACCCGCAGGCGGCGCAGGGCGGGCGGGGAGACACCTCGTACGTGCTGCAGGGCACAGTGGTGCGGTGCCCCCCTCCGCCTCCACCGTCCTGCTGCTCGGCGCGCGCAGCGAGATCGGCGGTCGGGTCGCCGAGCGTCTCGTGCACGCAGGGGCGACGACAGTCCTGCTGGGCGCGAGGGGCAGCGCCGGCACCGACCATCTGGAGACCCGCCTCCGGGCCCTCGGCGCTTCGACCGTGCTGCCCCTGCCCTTCGATGCCGACGACCTTGCGGAGTCACGCCGGATCCTCGAGCAGGTCGAGCTGGACCACGGGCCGCTCGACGTCGTGCTGCTCTGCTTCGGCGTGCTGGGTGACCAGCAGGAAGCCGAGCGGGACGCGGCAGCCGCGGTATCGGTGGTGCACACCGACTACGTCGCACAGGTCAATGCCCTGACTGTGCTGGCTCAGCGGATGCGGGCGCGGGGCACCGGGACGCTCGTGGTCTTCTCGTCGGTGGCGGGGGTGCGCGTGCGACGGGCCAATTATGTGTACGGGTCGGCGAAGGCCGGACTCGACGGCTTCGCCAGCGGGCTGGGCGACAGCCTCGCGGGCACCGGCGTAGGAGTGCTCGTCGTGCGCCCCGGCTTCGTGATCGGTCGCATGACGGAGGGCATGAAACCGGCGCCCTTCGCCAGCGATCCCGATGCGGTGGCTGCCGCTGTGGTCGCGGCGTTGCACCGCGGCGCAGGCACCGTCTGGGTGCCGGCGAGCCTGCGCTGGGTCTTCGCCGGACTGCGGCTGCTGCCCCGGGCGCTGTGGCGGCGGATGCCGCGATGAACCTGCCCTCCCGGCCTGAAGAGGCACTCATGACAAGTCCGGGTTTCTCACGCTTGCCCACGGTCTTGCGCTTCTGTACGGTCGGCTCCAGGCGACCTGACACGCCCCGGCGCCGGGACCATTGATGGGGGCTCAGCGCGCTGCTGACGCACGGGGGGAATGATCGAGAAGAAGGCGTGGCTCAACGAGCACCGGACGAGCGTCGTCGTCGCCCTCATCGGATTGGTCGGCGTGTTGGCCATTCCCATCATTGCGGTCGTCGCTGACGACAAGGAGGCCGAGCCCTCGCCTTCGCGCACGGTCTTGCTCAGCCCATCGTCAGGAGCGCCAGGGACCAATGTCCGGGTGACGGGCAGCAACTGGACCAAGGATGTCGAGGCACGAGTCGAGATCCAGGGGAACGTCCTCGATGTCGGCACCGTGTCGGACGGAGGCTTGGTCGCGGACATTCGGATCTCCCCGCAAGCGCCGATCGGCAACTACCGCGTGGATGTGATCGGCGAGCAATCCGGCGAGCGAGCGACCGTGACCTTCACCGTTCGCTAGCTGATTCAGTGCCGGGATCCGGTTGTCGCGCTCAACGGCTGTACGAGTCTCTGCCGGACGACGCGGTCGGGCAGCGCAGCCCGACTTGATTCATTCAAGAAAATGGGCAAGACTCGTCCCGTGCCGAGCCCCACGGATGCCGAGAGCTTGCTGCGAGGGGCCGCCCTGCGCGTGACGCGCCCCCGGCTCGCCGTGCTGGCTGCCGTGCACGGGCGACCGCACGCCGACACCGACGCGATCCTGTCCGCCGTGCGGACCGAGCTCGCCGCCGTGTCCCACCAGGCCGTCTACAACGTCCTGCGGGCGTTGACCGACGCCGGGCTGGTGCGCCGCATCCAGCCCGCCGGCTCCGTGGCGCGCTACGAGCTGCGTGTCGGTGACAACCATCACCACGTCGTCTGCCGCTCGTGCGGGGCGATCGCCGACGTCGACTGCGCCGTCAGCGAGACCCCCTGCCTCACCGCCTCGGACGACAACGGCTACGCGATCGACGAGGCCGAGGTCGTCTACTGGGGCCGCTGTCCCACCTGCGCGACCGCCTGCCTGACGCCCGAAGCAACCCGTACCGCCCCCTGAGAGAGGAACGACGTGACTGAGCACCCCACCGACAGCGTCAGCGAGAGCGAGAACCCGGCACTGTCGGCCCCCACGGTCAAGGACACCCGGCCCAGGACCAACCAGGACTGGTGGCCGAACCAGGTCGACCTGCAGGTCCTCAACAAGCCGGCCCGCGACTCCGACCCACTGGGCCCCGACTTCGACTACGCAGAGGCGTTCCGGTCCCTCGACGTCGAGGCGCTGAAGCAGGACCTCATCGACGTCATGACCACCTCGCAGGACTGGTGGCCGGCGGACTACGGCCACTACGGCCCGCTGTTCATCCGGATGTCGTGGCACGCCGCCGGCACGTACCGCCTCGCCGACGGACGCGGAGGTGCCGGCAGCGGTGAGCAGCGCTTCGCCCCGCTCAACAGCTGGCCGGACAACGGCAACCTGGACAAGGCACGTCGGCTGCTCTGGCCGGTCAAGCAGAAGTACGGCCGCTCGGTCTCGTGGGCAGACCTGCTCGTGCTGGCTGGCAACGTCGCGCACCAGTCCATGGGCTTTGAGACCTTCGGCTTCGCCTTCGGCCGGCAGGACGTGTGGCAGCCCGAGGAGGTCTTCTGGGGGCCGGAGGACACCTGGCTCGGCGACGAGCGCTACAGCGGTGACCGCGAGCTCGCCGACGGCGTCGGCGCCGTGCAGATGGGTCTCATCTACGTCAACCCGGAGGGACCGGGCGGGAACCCCGACCCGCTGGCCTCGGCACGTGACATCCGCGAGACCTTCGCCCGGATGGCGATGAACGACGAGGAGACCGTCGCGCTCATCGCCGGCGGGCACACCTTCGGCAAGACGCACGGCGCGGGCGATCCCTCGCTCGTGGGCACGGAGCCGGAGGGCTGCCCGGTGCACTCGATGCAGCTCGGCTGGAAGAACGAGCACGGCACCGGCAAGGGCAAGGACACGATCACCAGCGGGCTCGAGGGCGCGTGGACCCCGACGCCGATCCAGTGGGACAACAGCTACTTCGAGACGCTGTTCGGCTGGGAGTGGGAGCTCAGCGAGAGCCCGGCCGGCGCCAAGCAGTGGAAGCCGAAGGACGCGGCGGCGGCCGAGCTCGTGCCCGACGCGCACGACCCCTCGGTCCGGCACGCGCCCTTCATGGCAACGTCGGACCTCGCCCTGATCGCGGACCCTGCCTACAAGGAGATCTCGCGTCGGTACTTCGAGAACCCGGACCAGTTCGCGGACGCCTATGCCCGGGCCTGGTTCAAGCTGCTGCACCGCGACATGGGTCCGGTCTCGCGCTACCTCGGCCCGTGGGTGCCGGAGCAGCAGCTGTGGCAGGACCCGGTCCCCGCGGTGGACCACGAGCTGATCGGCGAGGCAGACGTCGCCGAGCTCAAGCGCACGGTCCTCGCGTCCGGGCTGTCGGTCTCCCAGCTCGTGCAGACGGCCTGGGCAGCGGCCTCGTCCTACCGCGGCACCGACAAGCGCGGCGGTGCGAACGGCGGGCGCCTGCGGCTGGCCCCGCAGAAGGACTGGGCGGCCAACGCCGGCACGGCCGAGGTGGTCGCGAAGCTGGAGGAGCTCCAGCAGTCCTTCGGCAAGCCGGTGTCCCTCGCCGACCTCATCGTCCTGGGCGGCTGCGCCGCAGTCGAGAAAGCCTGCTCCGAAGCCGGTTTCGACATCACCGTGCCGTTCGCCCCGGGTCGCACGGACGCCACGCAGGAGCAGACCGATATCGAGCCCATGCAGTTCCTCGAGCCTCGGGCGGACGGGTTCCGCAACTACCTGCAGTCCGGCAGCAAGCTCGCCCCCGAGACGTTGCTCATCGACCGGGCCTACATGCTCGAGCTCACGGCGAAGGAGCTCACGGTCCTCGTGGGTGGCCTGCGGGTCCTCGGCGCCAACACCGGCGGCTCGCAGCACGGCGTCTTCACGGACAACGTCGGGACGCTGACGAACGACTTCTTCGTCCAGCTGCTCGACATGGACACCCAGTGGCGCACCGCCACTTCGGACGAGGGCGTGTACGAAGGTCGCAGCGGCGCGAGCGACGACGTCACGCGGACCGCCACGGCGGTCGACCTCGTGTTCGGGTCGAACTCGATCCTGCGTGGCATTGCCGAGGTCTACGCGGCCGACGACGCGAAGGAGAAGTTCGTGCGCGACTTCGTCGACGCGTGGGACAAGGTCATGATGCTGGACCGGTTCGACCTGAGGTAGCGCCCGGTGGACGCCCCGGCCTGCCGCCACCGTGGAGCGGGCCGGTCGCCCTGGTTCACCGGGGCACCCCCGTGGCTCTCAGCTTGGCGATGACCCTTCGTGCGGCCAGCTCACGGCGGATGTCCTGTTGGTCGGTCGCGTCGTGGAGCAGCTGCTCACAGACCTGCATGCTCACCTGGTGATCAGCCGGCCCCTCCAGAAGGCGCCAGGCTGCTTTCAGTCGCTCGTGTGAGAACGCGATCCGCTCGTCGCGCGGCTCTGTCGGTGCCGTTTGGTCGAACTCGGCGGAGTCGATGAGATCGGTGAACACCTGTCGGATGCGCTTCTCGGTAGCCATGCCGGCGATCTTCCCCCGCGCGCGGTCCTTCCGCGTGGCTTGCGCCGGAGACCGTGGCGGGGGCGGTGGGATTTGAACCCTGAAAGGCCCTGCGGCGTGGTGGCCGACGGGGTCCTGGCGGGCTCCCCGCCCCGGAGCACGACGCTTCTCGGTGACGGGCAGAGTCGGTCTCTGGCCGCACCGGCCTGCCCAGATCCCGGAGCGGGAGGACGAAGGCGGCGGAGCTGTCAGCTCGCACCCTGACGGGTGTGTGCACTTCGGGCCGCATGCAGCAGCCGCCAAAGCGCGCTTCTGCATCGTCCGCTAGTGCTGGTTAGCCGCTGAAGGCACGGGCCTACAGCCGGAGGTCCCGTACCTCCTCGACCTCGACCTCGAGCCTCAGGGCTCGGGCATGTTTGCCGAGAAGGCTCTGCACGGTCAGGATGCCGTCCACGACCGTCTTCAACGGGGTCGCAGACCGTAGCAACACGACCAGCACACGAGATCATTGATGCGTCATCAGCCTGTGGCCGTTAGCGGCCACAGGCTGCCGATCTCTCTCTGCCTCAAGTCAAGCGGCTTGCCGATCAGGTGCAGACGCGCACGCCACGACACCAATGCCTCAGTCCGGTGATAGCTACGGATGAACGGTTGCCTTCAAGTCTTCGGCGATGTCGTCGAGCAACAGCCGTCCCGGCCCTTCGTACAACGCGCTCAGCCCAGGGGGCTGCAGCGTCCAGGTCCGTCTCCCGGAGGGGTATCGGTCACCGTAGAGGATCAGCACTTCGACCGGGCCAGCGCCGGCGAGCTCGGCTTGCCGACTGTGCCATACGATGCCGTCGATCTTCGGCGTGACGTGTGCATGAAGTTCGGCTGCGATACGCCGCGTGCAGGGGTAGTGCTCGGCCGGACTTGATGTGAGACTGTCGCGGCTGATCCCGAGCAGGCCGAGTTCAGGGTCGCGCAGGTCAGCAACGACTGCAGCGCTCGGCATCTCAGCGCGGCTTAGCAGGCGCCCCAGAAGGTCGCGCTCGTAGATCACACGCCCCGCGGCGTGGTGCACGTCGTGAAAGACCGTCTCCAGCAGCGCGGCCGTTTCGGTCGCGGCCAGGTACATCGCCGGAACTCGGTCGCCGGACGTCAGGTCGTCGAACGGCGCGAAGCGGGTGTCGCCGAACCCAGGGTTGTGCTCGTCATAGCCGTACGCGCCGTCGTAAACCCGATACAGGGGCACGCCAGCCGGCAGCGTCACAACCGAGACCCCCGGAGCCGCAGGGATCACAGGACAGCCCGACAGATCCGGGCAGGTCACATCGGCCGGCGGGAAGGCCACGATCTTGTCAGCCGCTACGAGGAGCCACGAAGCGGCTGACCGCCTTTAGCGCCCGCTCCGGAGCGCTCGCTGCCACATCCGCAGGAATCTGCCCTGACAGAAAGCTCGTCGGTTTCGTCAGCCACGTCCACATCGACCACGGATCTACGTCGTTTTCCGCTAGCGCCACGATTAGCGGCTGCAGCTCCGGCCTGGGCTCACCGGTTTCGTCGAACTGGAAAGCCGGAATCACCGTCCTGCCGGCATGCATGATTGTGAAGACAAGGTGGCGCGCCCGCGCTCGAGACAGCCACGTGCGGGTTGCAGATTCCTTCGCATCGCCGCGCAGCTCCTGCAGCGTCTCATGTGTAAAGACAGGCGTGGCGAGCAGCGCATCGCGCGCGAGAGCGAGCCGGCGCGCCTGCGCGACTGTGGCCGGCGGCGTCAGGCTGATCTCGCTGGCCATGAGTGCCTGCACAAGTTCAGCGCGCTTCAAGCGCGCCTGATCAGCCTGCAGCAAACGGACGTTGGCCAGCAGCCGCAAAGCGCTCGCGATGTCCTCGCGTCCAATGCCTCGGATCTCGACATGATCGTCGTGGTCTTCGATCGCGTAGGCGAACGTCGCTTCAACTCCCGACAAGGTCATGTAGCAAGTGTATCAACCACGATCGGTTGTGTCTAGTGCTACGCCACCACGCGGGGTCGGTCAAATACGCTCACACAGCCGCCCGGCGCAGTGATCGCCTCAGCCGACACCTCGATCGCTCTGCCCGCCACGACCAGCGGCAGCGACCCACGACTTGCCGAGCGCCCGACCCGATCTAGGAACGACGCTGTCTCCGGCGCCGCGTCGACCAAGCCGCACTCCGGGCCAATAACATTCGACGGCGCCCACTGCCCCGCACGCGACTGCCACAAGACAGCCACCTTGTTCCAGTCGCAGGCTTCGTTCAGCGCGATCACGGTCGTGAGCAGCGACACGTGCACATGCTCAGAAACAGCCGCTGCGAGCGACAGGTTCAATTTCTGGCCCTCCAGCTCCTGCCTCTCCACGACGTCCCTCAGCCAAGGTCGCGGCAGCAACAGGTTCGACGCGTAACGATTGCAGTAGGACTCAAAACGCGGATCGCGCACCTGGCGGCTGAACGAAACGCTCGCGTTCGTCGCAAGCAGGTAGTGCCCGAGCTCGTGACACGCGTTGTACCTCTGTTGACGCAAGGACCCTCGACGAACAAGCACGCGCAATTGACCGTTCACAACGCGCAGGGCACTCGCGCGTGGGAGCTCCTCGACCTCCTCCAGCACCAGGCCGAAGTGGTCCAGCACATCCTCAACCTTGAACGGCTCCTGCCCGAGCCGCGCCTGGAGACGCGTCCACATCGCGAGCCCCTTCGGGCGCACCCCGTCGGAAGTGAAGAACGGGTCCTTAGGCACTGCGGCCCCCCCTCTCGCGGTCAGCCCACGCCGACACGGTCGCGAGGCTGCGGCGCGGCTTGAAGACGCCCTCGAGCTGGCGCTCCTGCACTTCATCCCGCAGGGTCTGCCATGCCCGGTCCGGACCGACCTGCTCGAACCACTGACGCCACGCGTCCCGCTCGGTTGGCGCGAGCAGCTCACGCGCCGACGCCCACACGACGCTCCGCTCCATCAGGTGGCCGTACCGCTGCTCAAGCAC
>JBBSKF010000003.1:0-66642 GCA_038256525.1 Mycobacteriales bacterium
GGACCGGGCGCTGCTTGTTCTCGTCCGCCGCGCGCTGAACGAGCGCACTCAGGTCGCGCATCTCCCCGATCTGGCTACGGCGCATGTATATGTCTAGCAACAATCGGATGCGCCGCAGTCGTTTCGGTACCGAGTAGTCTTCGTAGTGCGTCACGCGGCAGGTCGCATCGTCGATGCGGCTCACGAGGAAGCCGCCGCTGATCCGCCAACCGTCCTCGCGTTGGGAGAGGTCTTCCGAGTGCCAGCCGTTGTGATGCTTCTCGTAGCGAAAGTTGCCTTCCCAAGACTTGATCCCAAACAGCTTGCCGACGATTCGGTACCAGCCGGCGTCCGGTGAGGTCGGGTGAATCTCAACGTGCCGTGCCTTACGTTCCAAGGGTTCAAGCAGCTCGATATCGCGGACCACGGCCAGCACCTCGGTGAGAGGCAGCGGAATCACCACATCCCGGACAGCGCTGATGCGGAACCCCGACAGGCTGTCGACAGTCCCTGATTCCACCCTGACCGACGTCATCACATTCCCCTCACTTCTTCGAGCCAACTGGCCCTCTGCATTATGTCGCTTCTCCCGGCATCATCCGGCCGTCGGTGTCGGTTCATCAGGCGTCCGCCCCGAGCAACGCCTTGGGCAGATCAAGCGATTGCCCGGTGATGGCCGTCCCGGGCCTACATGTCCGGCGCGGTGTAGACGTCCCCGATCGCATTCTTGACCTGCCGGATATCCCTGGCTCTACCCCGCCAGGTGCGCAACCATGTCGGGTGACACGGAACTGCTCGGGAGAAGAGCGTCCCTCACGGGCGCCAAGACGCCGACGGCGCCGCGCTGATCTTGCGCCACAATCTCAGCGTGTGAACGAGCCGGGGTCCGACTGCCAGGCCGACGGTCCGCACCCCTGGAGGCACCAGGGCGGTAGAGCTTCCCCACCTCGTCCACTGCGAAGACGTCGGGCTCACCCTTGATGGAACACGGCGCCGGATCCAGGTCCCGTGCGCGTTGGGCGCGTTGGATCAGCGGCTGCACCGTTGTTCTCGGAACGCGTTGCCGCTCACGGTCCGTGGACGAGCGGACCGAGAAGACACACTCGGCGGTGCCGGCCGCGAGCGGCACGAGCCCGACTGAGGCCAGCAGCCAGCCGCGGTTGTTCTAGCGGCGTTGGGCCCCGCGGCGATGATTCCGGTCCCCGCGACGATGCGCAGGATCCGGCCGGGTTGACTTCCGATGAGGTCGACGGGCTTCATCGCCTCTCCCTTTCAGTCGCAGATCCGGCGGCGGACGACCACATACGCCGCCAGCCCTGTCAGAAACATGGCCCACCAGACGGGCTCAGCGATCCGCAGCGGCCACTGCGGATCGAGCAGCAGCACAGCGCCGATCAGTGCCAAGCAAGCCGTGGCCTCGTGTCGTACTCGCGCCTGGGCGGCCAAGCTGGCCGCGCCGAGCACAACGAAGCCGGTGAGGTCCCCGACGACGCCACGGGCCAGATAGGGGAAGCCACCGGCGACGTACGCCGTGCTGGAGACCACCGCCGCGACGGCGGTCGTCGTGTACTCCGAGGTGGACAGCGAGAACTGGCGGGTTGTCAGCCTCGAGACGATGTGGATCATGGGTGCGCTTTGAGCAGGGCGAGGGCGGCGGCTTTGCCGCTGCTGCCGGCGATCCCCCCGACCGGGGCGGTCGAGGCACCGCAGGTGTAGAGGCCGGCCACGCCAGGCACGGTGTGCCCGGACAGCCGGCGGGTCGGGCGTAGGAAGGCCAGCTGGTCCAGGCTGATGTCGAGCTGCATCGGGTGCGCTCCGGGCCAGCGCAGCTCCTGCGCCATGAGGGTCGGTGTCCGTACGGTGCGGGCCAGGATGCTGGCTGTGAACCCTGGCGCGTGCGCCTCGACCTGGGCGACCATCGCGTCGGCGAAGGCTTCCTTGTGATCCTCCCACCCGCCTTCGACCTCGAACGGCGCACACGGGCAGGCGAGGTAGACGGTGTGCTGACCGGCGGGTGCGAGTGAGTCGTCGTAGACGCTGGGGGTGAAGCAGTAGGTCGGGACCGGGTCGGGCAGCCGGCGGGCCTCAGCCGATTGGAAACCGCGGCGCAGCTCATCGAGGGTGTCGACATGGGACTGCAGGCCGTTCCAGTCGCCTTCCCGGGCGTTCGGGTACGGCGGGAGCTTGTCGGTCGCGAGGTGGACGACGAGCTGGACGGCGTTGCCGCGGTGCGCCGCGGCGAGATCGGTGCCGTTCTTCCCACCCAGCGGAGGGTCCAGCAGATCGAGCAGCGCGGTCTGCACGTCGATCGCGGTAACGACGGCCGAGGCCGCGACGCGCTGACCGCCTTCGAGCAGTACGCCGGTGGCCCGACCGGTGCGCGCCTCGATGCGCTCGACGACCGTGCCGGTGCGGACCTGTCCGCCCCACTGCTCGAGCCGACAGGTCAAGGCGCCGGTGAGCGCGGCGGACCCGCCGCGCGGGTGCCACTGCCCGAACAGGTGATAGGCGGCCTGCCAGAACACGTAGAACGAGCCACCCGGGGCGTGCGGCCCCGCCGAGGAGTGGCTCGCGAAGGAGGCGACCGGGGCGCGCGTCAGGTCGCTGGGCAGCGCCGTCTCGAGCAGCGCGCCGTACGGCATGACGAGGTCGTGGAACAGCCCGACCGGACCTCCTGCGCGCTTCACGCCCTGCAGCAGTGGGAAAAGCTTGCTGCCAGCGGCTTTGAACACCCCGCCTGGGGTGGAGCCGCTCTCGAGCCCGGTGACGGCGGTCTTGACCAGCGGGACGGCCCGGTGCATGAACGCCCGGTAGGCCTCCGCCTCGGCCGGGCTGTGCTCGGCGATCGAGGCGACGGCCCGCTCGATGTCGCGGTGAAAGCGCACCACCCGACCGTCCCGGAACACCCCCGTGGCGAACGGGTCCATCGGGATGTATTCCAAACCTGCCCCGGCCAGGTCCAGCTCGGCCGGGATCCGGGTCATGTTGATGATGTTGTGCGCGGCCGCGTGGGTGTTGAACCGGTAACCCGGGATCGTCTCGTCGGTCCGCGACCCGCCCCCTGGCTTGTCGGACGCCTCGAGGACCACGACCCGCTTTCCCGCCTTCGCGAGATAGCAGGCCGCGACCAGGCCGTTGTGGCCGCCGCCGACCACGACGACAGGTGCTGCACTGATAGGGCGGCTCCGTCAGGCGAGGGACAGGAAGAGCTTCTCCAGCTGAGCGACGTCGACCTCGTCCTCGCTGGCAAGGCACTGCTTGAGCCCACTCGCGACGATCGAGAACCCGGCCTTGTCCAGGGCCCGCGAGACGGCGGCCAGCTGGGTCACGACATCCTTGCAGTCCCGACCGGCTTCCAGCATCCGAATGACCCCGGCGATCTGTCCCTCGGCTCGGCGGAGCCTGACGATGGCACTGCGGGCCGCGTCCTCGTCGAGCTGCATGAGACCTCCAGGTTGATACCCCGGAGCGTACCGGCTACGGTCTGCGCCCACCACCGATGATACCCCCTGGGGTGTCATTCTCTCTGTCGAGCAGGAGCGCAGCCATGGCCATCAGCACCGTCACAGCCGGGCCGGCAGCGCCAGCCGACCCGGACACAGCGAGGATGTACGGCCGGTTGGGGCGGCTGGGGCTGTGGACGGCTTCGCACTTCAGGGTTGTGCTGGTCGTGTGGGCGATCGTCGCGGTCGGCCTGGGGGCGTTCGCGCCACGGGTCGAGGGCGCCCTGGCAGGGGCCGGCTGGGAAGCCAGCGGCTCGGAGTCGGTGCAGGCCCGCGACGTGGTGCAGACACAGTTCGGCGGCCTGTCAAGTGCCGCGCTCCAGGTTGTCATCCAGGCCGACGGGGGGCTGAAATCGGGCCGCGGCGGGGAGGTTGTGCGCGAGGCGACCGCGCTGCTGCAGGCCGATGACCGGCTGTCCACGATCGTGCCGCCGACCGCCGGGCTGTCGATCTCGCCGGACGGCCGTACCGGCGTGCTGCAGGCCGGAGCCGCGACGACGAACATGAATGTGATGGTCCGCGCCGCCGACGACCTGAAGGAACCGCTACGGGAGCTCGGCGGCGAAGGCGTCACCGTCGCACTCACCGGGTCCTCCGGGCTGTGGAGCGACTTCAACGAGGCCAACCTGAACGCGATGCTCAAGAGCGAGCTGTTCAGCTGGCCGGTGACGCTCACCATCATGGTCCTGGCGTTCGGATCGTTGGTGGCCGCCGGACTCCCGCTGATGCTCACGATCCTCGGCCTTGTCTCGGCCGCCGGCACGCTTTACCTCGGGGCGCAATTCGCCGACATCAGCATCTGGGCGCTCAACTTCGCGCTGATGTTCGCCCTCGCCCTCGGGATCGACTACGCCCTGTTCCTGGTCGTGCGATTCCGCGCCGCCAGAGCCGGCGGACTGAGCTCGGCCGAAGCCGCCGCCGTCACCATGGACACCGCGGGCAAGGCCGTCCTGTTCTCCGGGGTCACCGTGCTGATCTCGCTGTCTGCGGTCCTGCTCGTGCCCTCACCTGCCTTCAGGTCGATGGCGCTCGGGATCATGATCGCCGTTGTGTTCATCCTTGCCGCCACGTTGACATTGCTGCCGGCGGTTCTGGCGCGGCTCGGCGACACGGTCAACGGCCTGTCGATCCCCGGCATCTCCCCCGGGGAGCATCGCTCGGCCCGGTTCGCCGCCTGGGGTGAGCGGTTGTGGCGCCGACCACTGGTCTACGGCGGAGTTGCCCTGGTCACGCTGGTCGCCCTCGCGCTGCCGGTGTTCAGCCTGCAGACCGGCATGCCCAGCATCAAGGTCGTCCCCAGCCAGGACAGCAGCCGGGTCGGCTACGACCTCATCCAGGATGCGTTCGGAAAAGGTGCCCCCGGGACCCTGCAGATCGTCACCACCACCGGCCGAACCGCCGACGTCAACAGGATCGCCGCAGCCGACCCCGGCCTGGCCCGGATCTTTCCAGTTGTGCCGGGACGCGACGGGACCACCTCGCTCGTGCAGGTCGTTCCCTCGACCGACCCGTCCGACAAGGCCACCGGCGTCACCATCGACCGGCTGCGACAGGCTCTGCCGGCCGGGACCTTGGTCGGCGGCACCGCTGCGGAGAACCACGACCTCGAAACCGTCCTGGCCGACAAGACCCCGCTGGTCGTTGCTGTCGTGCTTGTTCTGGGCTTCGTGCTGCTACTCGTCGTGCTGCAAGCCCCGCTGCTGGCCGCGATGGGCGTGCTCACCAACCTGCTCGCCACCGGTGCTGCCTTCGGCGCCGCGAAGCTCATCTTCCAGGACGGCATCGGGGCCGGCCTGTTCGGGTTCGAGAGCCAAGGGTTCCTGGACGCGTGGGCACCGGTGTTCTTCTTCGCGATGATCTTCGCGATCGGGATGGACTACACCGTCTTCCTGCTCGCCAGCGCCAAGGAGCACTGGGAGATCTCCGGCGACCCCAAACAGGCGATGATCGGTGGAATCGCGCACTCCGGCAGAGTCATCTTCGCGGCCGCCGGCGTCATGGTCGCGGTCTTCTTCACCTTCGCGCTGTCCGGACCGCTCCCGCCCAAGGAGATGGGCGTCGTGCTCGGCATCGCCGTCCTGCTCGACGCTGCCCTCATCCGGCTGCTCCTGCTCCCGGTGCTGATGCGGCTGACCGGCCGGGCCGCCTGGGCATGCCCCGCATGGCTCCGCAAGGTGCTACCCGACATTCGCTTCAGCCACTGACGGGAGCACTGCACGGTCCTGGGAGCCAGCGGGCCCGTCAGTCCGGCTCAGGTCAGGAGGGCGACCCGGAATGCTGATGTGGTCACCGGGCTCGGCCCGAAAATCAACCGGCCGTCATCGCCCGGTGATCTCGAGGCCGGCCTTGGCAGCGTTGTCGTACTCGTCGTCGATGTGCACGACATCGTGCTCGGCGCGGTCGAGCAGGCTGGCACCGATGCTGGCCCGGAAGCCACTCGCGCAGTGAACCCACACCCGGCCGGCCGGCACCTCCTCGAGCCGGTCGGTGAGCTCGGACAGCGGGATATGCACCGAACCGGCGATGAACGCGTCGGCGCGTTCGTCGTCGCGCCGCACGTCGAGGATCTGCGCGTCCGGCTCGGCGGCGACAGCCTGGAAGTCAGCGACCGGGTAGGAGCGCAACGCCACCCCGGCGGCCAACACCTCGAGCGCACCGTCGGCGGCACCGGTGAGCTCGATCCCGATCCGGACGAGCTGACGTTGCGCATCGGCGACCTGCTCCTGGCTCTCGCCGAGCAACGTCAGCGGCGCGCTCCAGGGAACGATCCAGCCGACGTAGGTCGAGAACTGATTGCCCATCGCCACCGACACGGTCCCGGCCAGGTGACGGCCCGCGTAGGCGGTGCGGTCACGCAGGTCGATGACCCACTCCCCCGCGGTGATCCGGCTGGCGAGCTCGACCGGGTCGACGGCCGTCGGTGGTGACAGGTCGGGAGCCTCAGGCCCGGCTGCGTTCAAGGCGCCCATGTGCGCGTAGTAGCTCGGGTATCCGGTCAGGTTCGCAACGAGCTTGTCGACGAACGCCTGCTCATCGTCCTCGGTCAACGCGTCGTTGCGCTGCCTCTCCTGACCGATCGTGCTGTCACTGCCGCCGCTGGCACCACCGGAGGAGCAGAAGCTACCGAAGCCGTGCGTCGGGTACACCTCCGTCTCGTCGGACAGCTCATGCACGAGCCGACGGGCCGAGTGCCACTGCTTGCGGGTCAGCTCGTCCGTGCGGTCGGTTCCGAGCAGGTCGGTGCGCCCGACGCTGCCGTACAGCAGCGAGCCACCGGTGAACACCGCCGGTGTCCCAGCGCCATCGGAGATGACATAGGACAGGTGCGTGTCGGTGTGCCCTGGCGTCTCGCGTACCTGGACGGTCATGCTGCCGGCTGTCAGCTCATCGCCTTCGCCGACCGCGCGACGGGAGAACGCAACCTCGTCCCGGCCGGCCACCACGTACGTCGCGCCGGTCGTGCGGGCGAGCGCCAGGCCGCCGGTGACGTAGTCGTTGTGCAGGTGCGTCTCGAGCACCAGGCTGACCGGCACACCGAGCTCGGCGAGAACGGCTTCCACGCGGTCGGTGTCGCGCTGCGGATCGACCACGACAGCGCAGGTTCCATCACTCACGACATAGCTGCGGTCCCCGAGCTCAGGGGTCTCGATCACATCGACGCGCATGGTTCCTCCCAGGGAGCTTGCCGGTTCACATAATTGTCCGTACATTAGCGGAGTGACCTCCGTTCCGCAAAAGCAGCCCGCCCTGCGGCTGGACCGCGCCAATGCGATCCCGCTGTGGCAGCAGCTGCTCACCGACCTGCGCGCCCGGCTGGCGGCGGAGGAGTTCAGCGCCGACTTCCCCGGCGAGCTGGCGCTTGTCGAGCAGTACGCCGTCAGCCGGCACACCGTCCGAGAGGCGCTGCGCCACCTGCGCACCGAAGGCGTCGTCACGGCGGCCCGCGGCCGGCGGCCCCAGCTCGCACCGGCCGAGGTCGAGCAGCAGCTGGGCGCGCTGACGAGCCTGTTCGCATTGGTGGAGTCCCGCGGTCTGGAGCAGCGCAGCGTCGTACGCGCCCTGGATGTCCGGGCCGATGGGGTCATCGCCGTCCGCCTCGGCCTGGAGGAGTCGACACCACTTGTCTACCTCGAACGGCTGCGCCTGGCCGGCCCCGAACCCCTTGCGCTGGACCGGGTGTGGCTGCCGGCCGAGGTTGCCCACCCGCTGCTGGACGCTGACTTCACCCACACCGCCCTGTACGACGAGCTGTCGGCGCATTGCGGTGTACGGCTGACCGGCGGGCGCGAGCAGGTCCGGGCGGTAGTGGCGACCCGAAGCGAACGCGAGCTGCTCCGCCTGCCCACGACCGCCGCGCTGATGCTGGTGGAACGGACCAGCTGCCTGCACGGCCGGCCGATCGAGTTCCGGCACACCCTGGTCCGGGGTGACCGCTACGCCCTCACCGCAGACTTCGATACCCGCAGCTACCACCTCACCGCACGTTCGGCACCCACCGGCGTCCCGCAACGAAGGAGCACCCCGTGAACCAGCCCGCCCGGATCCGCGAGATCGACGCCAACGAGGCCGCGCACCTTGCCGACGCCTGCGAGGTGCTGCTCCTGGACGTCCGGGAGGACGACGAATGGAGCAGCGGCCACGCCCCGCAAGCCACCCACCTCACCCTCGGCACGCTCGACCCCGCGGCTGTCCCGCGAGACCGCCCCGTGATCGCCGTGTGCCGCAGCGGGAACCGCTCCGGCAAGGCCGCGCAGGCACTGGCTGCCGCCGGCCACGACGTCCGCAACCTCACCGGCGGGATGAACGCCTGGGCCCAAGCCGGCCTGCCCGTTGTCGGTTCGGACGGGAAGCCGGGGCAGGTCACCTGATGGTGCTGGCCGCCCTCGGCCTGGGCCTGATCGTCGGGCTGATCATCGGCGCGCTGGGTGGCGGCGGGTCGATCCTGACAGTTCCGCTACTGGTGTTCGCACTCGGCCTGAGCGCGCAGGAGGCAACCGGTGCGAGCCTGATCATCGTCGGCATCACCGCCGTCGTCGCCAGCATCAGCCACGCCCGCAGCGGGCACACCCGATGGCGGACCGGCCTGCTGATCGCCGCCGCCGGCATACCGGCCTCGATCCTCGGGACTCGGTTGACCCGCCTCGTCGAGGAGAACGTCCTGCTGCTCGTGTTCGCAGCCGTCATGCTCGTCGCGGCCACCGGCATGCTGCTGCGTGCCGGGCATGAGCACGACGAGCACCCACCTGCTGGCAACGCTTCCAACGAGGCGGCCCATCCCGCAGGCAGCGCCGCTCACACGGCGACGGCTACCCGTCCTGTGCAGCAAGCGACATCCGCGACCGGCTGGCGGGTCGCACTACAACTGATCGCCGCCGGGTCGCTGATCGGCTTCCTTACCGGTTTCCTCGGTGTAGGAGGTGGATTCGTCATCGTTCCCGTCCTGGTGATCGCGCTCAGCTGGCCGATGCCAGTGGCGGTCGGCACGTCACTGCTGGTCATCGCACTGAACTCCGCCGTCGCACTGGCCGCCCGCACCGGTCAGGACGACTTCGCCTGGGACGTCATCGTGCCGTTCACCCTCACGGCCATCGTCGGATCACTGCTCGGCAAGAAGGTCGCCGACCGAGTCAACGCCACCACCTTGACCCGCGCCTTCGCCGCCCTGCTCGTCCTCGTCGCGGTCTACGTCGCGATACGCGCCGGCCTCGCCCTGAGCTGACCCTCCCCGATCAGTGTTCCGACCGATCGGCGCACGACCGCCCGATGATCACCTCACGCAGCACGTGTGAGCGGTCCTCACGTTCCAAAGGAATCTGGCCAGAGCGGTGCATGCTTCGCCTGATGGGGTATGCACCCAGTGATCACCACTGGTACCCAGGGAGGTATGCATGGACTACGGCATCACCGTCAGCACCGATCTGGACTTCGACGAGGCGGTCGCCCGAACACGTGAGGCGCTCGCTGAGCAGGGCTTCGGCGTTCTCACCGAGATCGACGTGCAGAAGACCCTGAAAGCCAAACTCGACCGGGACATGGAGCCGTACCTCATCCTCGGCGCATGCAACCCACGGTTGGCCGAGCAGGCCCTCGACGTCGAGCGGGACATCGGCCTGCTGCTGCCCTGCAACGTCGTCGTCCGGCGGGTGGACGAGAGAACGCTCATCCAGGCCCTCGATCCGCAGGTCATGGTCAGCTTGCCCGACCGTCCCGAACTGCAGCCCGTCGCCGACGATGCGAGCGCGCGCCTTCAGGCTGCACTTGAATCCGTGGGCAGCTCATGAGCGACAGATCTCTCGACCCGCAGGCCCTGGCTCGCGAGCTCGACCGGTTCCAGGTCGTTGACGTGCGCGATCCCCACGAGTGGGAAGCGGGGCGCATCGGCGGCGCAGTGCACCTGGCTCTGGACGATCTAGGAGACCGGGCGAAGGAATTGGACCGGACCCGGCCGATCGTGACGGTGTGCCGAAGCGGCAGTCGCAGCGCTCAAGCGGTCAAGGAATTGGCCGGAGAGGGCTTCGACGTACAGAACCTCGAAGGGGGACTGGCGGCCTGGGTCGCGCAGGGTCAGCCACTTGTCACAGGAGACGGCGGGCCGGGCGCCCTCGCCGAACCCCCAAGGAAGCCGACGAGCTGCTGACGCCGACAAGGCGAGCCGCGGTCCCCGTGGCCTGCCGTCGAGCATCGAGAGGAAGAAGAAGATGACATTTCTGGCGTTCATCGGCAGCCAGCCTGGGCGCATCGTGCGCGTCGCGGTCGGTCTCGCCCTCATCATCGGTGGCGTCCTGTTGGGCGGTGGTTGGCTGGCCCTGGTGGCGGTGGGGCTGCTTCCCTTGGCTGCGGGCGTGTTTGACCTCTGTATTCTCGGACCGCTGTTTCGCCTCCCCCTCGTGGGACCGAAGTTTCGCGACGCGATGGCCAGCCGCTGAGGGCCAGCCGCTGAGGCCCGCAGGACAAGGTGAACCGCCGGGCCGCGCGCTGGCGGTGGTTGCCGTTCCCGCTCTCGAATCGGGCCACGTGATCATTGCTGCGTCGTCGGTGGAGGCGACACCGATGGGAGCCGCGCACACTGACACCGACCACCGGTGAGATGATGTCCGCACTTACCTGGCGGCAGCCGGAAATCACGCCCTCGCAGAACCGCTTGCATGACGCAACAAGTGAGCGGACAACGGGCCGGGCTAGAAGGGAACCCCCGCCTTGTGCGTGCGCACAAGCACGCACACCGCGCGGCGCCACCAGCCGCGGACGCCGCCGGCAGCGGGAATGGTGCCGTCGGCGACGGCCTGGCAGTACGAAGAAAGATTCGACATGGATCGTCTTTCGGATGGGAGGACAGTCGGCCGGCGGTGCCGTCGGGCGGACCGTCAGGTCCGGCGCGTCACGGCTTCGGGCGGCAACAGTGCGCGTCGTTGACGGCGAGCGGTGTCATGGCCAGCAGGCAGCGGCACCAGGCGCCGTTGCTCCCGCTCACTGCCGCTGCGCTCTCCACGAGACCGAGCATAGCGCCGGGCGGCAGCCCATGAACGCCTCCCCCGATGTCGGCCGGCTCCCGAGGGGGTGAACACTGACATTCCCGTGACCACACCGACCGCAGCACAAGCTCCCGTGGCGGCGGACGACGCGCTCCGCGCGGACATCCGCCTGCTGACGACGCTGCTGGGCCAGACGCTCGTCCGCAGCGAGGGACGCGAGCTGCTGGAGCTCGTCGAGCTGGTGCGCAGCGAGGCCAGGGGCGGCGGGCTCACCGACCTGCCGTCCGACATCGACACGCGGCTGCGGGAGATGGACCTCCGCACGACTATTCGCGTGGTGCGAGCGTTCACGTCCTACTTCCACTTGGCCAACGTCACCGAGCAGGTTCATCGCGGACGAGCGCTGCTGAGCCAGCGGGCGAGCGGCGTCGGGTGGCTGGAGCGCGCAGCGGAGCGGATCGGCGCCTCGGGAATTCCGGCCGATGTCGTCGCGGAGGCAGTCGGGCGGCTGGCCGTGCGCCCGGTGCTGACTGCGCACCCGACCGAGGCCGCCCGCCGGTCGATCCTCGACAAGATGCGACGGGTGGCTGAGTTGCTCGACCACCCCGACAGCCCCATCCGCCGCCGCCGACTCGCTGAAGCAGTCGAACTGCTGTGGCACACCGACGAGCTGCGGTTCGAGCGGCCGGACCCACTCGATGAGGCCCGCAACGGCGTCTACTACCTGGAGGGCCTGGGTAGCGCCGCGGTCGGCGACGTCCTCGAGGAGCTGCGCGAGCAGCTGGCGACGATCGGCGTGCGGCTCACTCCCGAGGCGCGTCCGCTGACCTTCGGGACCTGGATCGGCGGGGACCGCGACGGGAACCCGAACGTCACTCCCACCACCACACTCGAGGTGCTGGGATTGCAGGCGGTGCACGGCATCCGGCTCCTGCAGTCGATGGTCAACGAGTTGCGGCGCGAGCTGTCGGTCTCCCAGCGCATCTCCGGCGCGTCCGCGGCGCTCACCACCCGGCTGGAGCTGTCGCTGGCCGAGCTGCCCGAGGTCGAGCCCCGCTACCGCCGGCTCAACGCCGAGGAGTCCTACCGGCTGTTTCTCACGTGTGTGGGCACCCGGCTGCAGCTGACCCTGGCCCGTGTGCAGGGACGACACCGGCATGCGCCTGGCCGCGACTACCGCGACGCGGCGGAGCTCCAGCAGGATCTGCTGCTGCTGCACGACTCGGTTCGCCAGCACCAAGGTGAGCTGCTCGCCAGCGGCGCGGTCGACCGGCTCGTACGCACCGCCGCGAGCACCGGACTGCTGCTGGCCACGATGGATGTCCGCGAGCACGCCGACAAGCACCACCACGCCGTCGGACAGCTGATGGACCGCACCTGGGAGCTGTCTTTCCCCTACGCCGACCTCCCGCGTCGGCACCGCCTTGCTGCCTTGTCCAAGGAGCTGTCCGGACGGCGGCCGCTGGCCGGCCACCCACTGCCGCTCGACGCCGAAGGGGCCCGGACGGCAGAGCTGTTCACCACGATCGCGCAGGCGCTCGACGCATTCGGCCCGCAGGCGGTCGAGAGCTACATCATCTCGATGACCACGGGAGCCGACGACGTGCTGGCGGCTGTCGTGTTGGCCCGGGAAGCCGGACTGGTCGATCTCGCGAATGGCGTCGTCCGCATCGACTTCGTGCCGCTGCTCGAGATGACGCAGGAGCTGGAGAACGCCGACCTCATCCTCGACGCGCTGCTCAGCGACCCGTCGTACCGGCAGCTGGTGTCGTTGCGCGGGGACGTGCAGGAGGTGATGCTCGGCTACTCCGACTCGAACAAGGCCGCGGGGATCACCACCTCCCGCTGGCAGATCCACCGGGCCCAACGGCGTGCGAGAGACGTTGCGGCCAAGCATCACGTCCGACTGCGCTTCTTCCACGGCCGGGGCGGTTCGGTCGGCCGGGGCGGCGGACCGACGTACGAGGCGGTGATGGCCCTGCCGAACGGCGCCGTCGACGGCGAGCTCAAGGTGACCGAGCAGGGGGAGGTCATCAGCGACAAGTACGCCCTGCCGGTGCTCGCGCGCAACAACCTCGAGCTGCTGCTCGCGGCCGGTCTCGAGGCGACCGTTCTGCACCAGGAGCCGCGGCACACCGACGAGCAGGTGCAGCGCTGGGACGAGGTCATGGACCAGGTGTCCGACGCCGCGCACGTCCGCTACCGCGCGTTCGTCGAGGACCCCGACCTGCCGGCATACTTCCTCGCCTCGACACCGGTCGAGCTGCTCGCCGACCTGCACATCGGCTCCCGACCCTCCCGACGCCCGGACAGCGGCGGCGGCGTCGAGGGTTTGCGGGCCATCCCCTGGGTCTTCGGCTGGACCCAGTCACGCCAGATCCTGCCTGGCTGGTTCGGTGTGGGCACCGGTCTCGCCGCGGTGTGGGGAGAGCACCGCGCGGCGCTGAGTGACATGTACCGCGAATGGCACTTCTTCCAGGCGTTCCTGAGCAACGTGTCCATGACCCTGGTCAAGACCGACCTGTCGATCGCCGAACGCTACGTCGACCGGCTCGCCGACCCGTCCCTGCGGCGCCTGTTCGAGTCGATCCGTGAGGAGCACGCACTCACGGTCGCGGAGGTCCTCGCTGTGACGGGCGAGGACGAGCTGCTGAGCGACGACCCTGTCCTGCGCCAGACCCTGCGCACCCGCGACACCTACCTCGAGCCGCTGCACCACCTCCAGATCGAGCTGCTCACCCGCAAGCACGCCGGCGAGCAGGACCCGATGCTGGCGCGCGCCCTACTGCTCACCGTCAACGGCATCGCCGCAGGGCTGCGCAACACCGGCTGACCGCGCATCCGGCTGCGGCCGACGTACCGCCCTGGGGCAGACGAGCGATTGCGCCGTCGGCGGCCGGCCCTCCGACCTCAGTGCAAGAAGCCGAGACCGTGGGCTCAGGCCGGCGAGGAGCGGCAGAGGCACAGCCGGGCGAGTCCGGGAGCAGAGCGTGTCGCGACGAGGACCCGCTGCAGTGCGCGCTCGTCCAGGACGGCGATACGGGCTACCGCGTCGAACGGTCCGGTCGTCGAGGACGCGTCGACGACGCCGGGGACCTGCTCGAGGTAGGCCCGCAGCGCCCCGGTGGTGCCCGGGTGGGCCTGGATCAGCAGGTGTGCGCGCACCTCGCCCTCCCGCGTCGGCGTGATCATTGAAGCCTCCGGACTCGTGCGGCAACTGGCCATCGCCCACTGTGCCTGCGAGCTGTTGCCGACGCGTGACATCGGCGTTGAGCCGGCGTGTCGTCACCGCCGCCGACAACCCGGTCTCGCAGGAACATCAGGACGTGGACCAGGGTTGCGTTAGATACCGTAGGGGGGTACGGTGTCGTAACTCGACCGAGACAGGGAGCGCGGACATGCCCGGCTACGCCAACAGCAAGGACGATCAGCTCAAGCGGCTGCGCCGCGTCGAGGGGCAGGTCCGCGGGATCGCCAAGATGGTCGAGGACGACAAGTACTGCATCGATGTCCTCACCCAGGTCTCGGCGGCCACCAAGGCCCTGCAGTCGTTCGCGCTGGGTCTGCTCGACGAGCACATGGCCCATTGCGTGGTCAACGCCGCTCGGGCCGGCGGGGCCGAGCAGGAGGCCAAGCTCCGCGAGGCCTCCGATGCCATCGCCCGTCTTGTCCGCAGCTGAGATTCCCCATCCCACCCACCGAAGGAGCACTCCCATGAGCACCGCCACCTACACCGTGACCGGAATGACCTGCGGGCACTGCGTGTCCTCCGTGACCGAAGAGGTCTCCGCGCTGCCGGGCGTCACCGACGTCCAGGTCGAGCTCGAGTCCGGCCGGCTGACCGTCACCGGTGACGCCGCGCAGGACACGGCGGCCGTGCAGGGAGCCGTCGAAGAGGCCGGCTACGCGCTGAGTCCCACCACCAGCTAGCCCACACGCATCCCCCCAGGAGCAGTCATGAACACACCCACCCGCCTGGCCGCCTTCGCCGCCGGACTGGCCGTGGTCTTCGTCGGCGCCATCGGTGTCGGCAACGCGGTCGGTCCGGTCGGGACCGCCGCAGCCGATCCGCCCGGCGACGCCCACAGCTCCATGACCGAGGCCGGACCCGACGCGGGTCACGGCGGCGGACACGATGCCGACGGAACTCAGGCCGACCCGGAACCGCAGAAGCCCGTCAAGGGGCTGTCCGTGTCGACTGACGGCTACACCCTCCGGCTCGAGTCCTCGGTCGTTCCGGTGGGCACGCCGGCGCCCTTCGCCTTCACCATCACCGGCCCGGACGGACGAGCGGTCACTGACTTCACGCCCACCCACGACAAGGAGCTGCACCTGATCGTGGTGCGTCGGGACACGACCGGCTTCCAACACGTCCACCCCGCCCGTGACCCGGCCGGTCGGTGGACGGTGCCGCTGACCCTGGGCAGCGCTGGCGCGTACAAGATCTTCGCCGACTTCGCTCCCGAGGACCGGACCGACGCCCTGACTCTCGCGGCCGACATCGCCGCGGCCGGGACCTACGAGCCGCAGCCGCTGCCCACCGTGTCCCGGACGGCCACCGTCGAGGACTACACCGTCACCCTCGACGGTGACCTCGTGGCCGGCGAGGAGAGCAAGCTCACCCTGTCGGTGAGCAAGGGCGGCTCCCCGGTCACCGACCTGCAGCCCTACCTGGCGGCGTACGGGCACCTGGTCGCCCTGCGCGCCGGGGACCTCGCCTACCTACACGTGCACCCCGACGGCGAGCCAGGCGACGGACGCACCGCAGCCGGCCCGGGAATCACCTTCTTCACCGACGTGCCCACCGCCGGCGACTACCGGCTCTACCTGGACTTCCAGCACGACGACGTCGTGCGCACAGCCGCATTCACCGCGACAGCGAGCGAGGAGAGGTCATGACAGCGACCACCAGCAGCACCGGGACCGGGAGCACCGAAACCGGCCAGCAGGTCGAGCTCGCCATCACCGGGATGACCTGCGCCTCCTGCGCCAACCGCATCGAGCGCAAGCTGAACAAGCTCGACGGCGTGACCGCGACGGTCAACTACGCCACTGAGAAGGCCAAGGTCAGCTTTGCCGACAGCGTCACCCGCGAGCAGCTGGTCGCTGCGGTCGAGCAGGCCGGCTACGCCGCCGCGCTGCCGGCGCCGCCCGCGGACAAGGACGCCGGCGGCGGTGAGCAGCCGACCGAGGCCGACCCGACCGCTTCGCTGAAGCAGCGCCTGATCGTATCGGTGCTGCTCACCGTGCCGGTCATCGCGATGGCGATGATCCCGGCGCTGCAGTTCGACGCCTGGCAGTGGTTGTCCCTGACCATGGCGGCACCGGTCGTGATCTGGGGGGCGCTGCCCTTCCACCGCGCCGCCTGGACCAACGCCCGACACGGCGCCGCGACGATGGACACGCTGATCTCGGTCGGGGCGCTGGCCGCCTTCACCTGGTCGCTCTACGCGCTGTTCCTCGGCACCGCGGGCGAGATCGGCATGCGGCACCCGTTCGAGCTGACGATCCAGCGCAGCGACGGCGCCGGCAACATCTACCTCGAGGCGGCGTCCGGCATCACGATGTTCATCCTCGCCGGCCGCTACTTCGAGGCCCGCGCGAAGCGCCGTTCAGGCGCTGCCCTGCGTGCCCTGATGGAGCTGGGCGCCAAGGACGTCGCCGTCCTTCGAGACGGCGTCGAGACCCGGATCCCGGTCGACGAGCTCGCCGTCGGAGACTCGTTCGTGGTCCGTCCCGGCGAGAAGCTCGCCACCGACGGCGAGATCGTCGAGGGCACCTCAGCGGTCGACGCCAGCATGCTGACGGGTGAGTCGGTCCCGGTCGAGGTGCGGCCCGGCGACACCGTGGTCGGCGCCACCGTCAACGCCGGCGGACGTCTGGTCGTACGCGCGACGCGCGTCGGAGCCGACACCCAGCTGGCGCAGATGGCCCGCCTCGTGGAGGACGCCCAGAACGGCAAGGCCCAGGTGCAGCGGCTGGCCGACCGCATCAGCGGCATCTTCGTGCCGGTCGTGCTGGCCCTCGCCGTCGCGACGCTCGGCTTCTGGGTGGGCACCGGCAACGGGATCGGTGCCGCCTTCACCGCCGCCGTCGCCGTGCTGATCATCGCCTGCCCGTGCGCCCTCGGCCTCGCCACCCCGACGGCGCTGATGGTCGGCACGGGACGCGGAGCCCAGCTCGGCATTCTCATCAAGGGTCCGGAGGTGCTCGAGTCCACCCAGCGGATCGACACCGTGGTGCTGGACAAGACCGGCACCGTCACCACCGGGCAGATGAGCCTGGTCGACGTCGTGCCCGCCGACGGTGTCGAGGTCGAGCAGCTGCTCCGCCTCGCCGGAGCGCTGGAAGCAGGCAGTGAGCACCCGATCGCCCGGGCCATCGCCGCCGGGGCGGCCGAAAGGGTCGGACCGCTGCCTGCGGTTCAGGAGTTCACGAACCTGGAAGGCCTCGGCGTCCAGGGACAGGTCGAGGGCCACGCGGTCCTGATCGGGAGGGTGCGCCTGCTCGAGCAGTGGTCCCAGCACCTGTCGCCCGATCTCGACCAGGCGCTCACCGACGCGCAGGCGGCAGGCCGTACCGCTATCGCCGTCAGCTGGGACGGCCAGGTCCGCGGCGTGCTGTCGGTCGCCGACACCGTCAAACCGACGTCGGCGCAGGCCATCACCCAGTTGCGCGCCCTCGGGCTCACCCCGGTGCTGCTGACCGGCGACAACGCCACCGTGGCTGCTGCCGTCGCCCGCGAGGTCGGGATCGACGATGGGCCGGACACCGTCATCGCCGAGGTCCTGCCGCAGGACAAGGTCGAGGTGGTCAAGCGGCTGCAGGCGCAGGGCAAGGTCGTGGCGATGGTCGGCGACGGCGTGAACGACGCCGCCGCGCTTGCGCAGGCCGACCTCGGTCTGGCGATGGGCACCGGCACGGATGTGGCCATCGAGGCCAGCGACCTCACCCTCGTCCGTGGTGACCTGCGCGCCGCCGCCGATGCCATCCGGCTCGCCCGACGGACCTTGCGGACCATCAAGGGCAACCTGTTCTGGGCCTTTGCCTACAACCTCGCGGCGCTGCCGCTCGCGGCGGCCGGGCTGCTCAATCCGATGATCGCAGGCGCTGCGATGGCGTTCAGCTCGGTGTTCGTGGTCAGCAACAGCTTGCGGCTGCGCGGGTTCCGAGCACTGGCCGGCAACACCGGCGTCGCCGCCCGGAGTTAGGTCACGCGGCCGAGTTCTGCGACAGGCGGGCGTCGGCGAGCAGCACGACCAGGTGCTCCGCGTCAGCACCGACGCCGGAGAAGCGGGCCGAGCCCCACGTCCACTGCCACGGCAAGCCGAGAAAGCTCAGCCCGCGCTCGGACGTCACCCCGCGGGAGTGGACCGGCAGACCCCGCTCGTCGAAGACCGGCAGCTCGATCCAGCCGTAGTCGGCGCGAAAGCCGATGGCCCACAGCACACTCGTGATCCCGGATCCAGCGAGAACGAGGCGGGTCGGCTCCTGCTCCGGTTCCCAGACCGGCACGTATCGCGCCTCCTCCGGGGCGACCACGCCGTTCTCGGCGATGTACTTGTCGATGCTGTCCTTGATTCCCTCCGAGACCTGGTCGGCGTAGTCGAGCCCCGCGCGCAGGTCCGCGCGGAACCGCAGCTCCCCCTCGACGTAGTCCTCGAGCAGCCCGTACAGCTGCATCCCGTCCCGGGCGAAGGCGCGCAGGTCGATGTCACGACCACCGTCCCGACCGGTGACGTAGTGATTGGCCCGGGCGGCCTCGCCGTCGTCGGTGCTCCGCTGGTCCGCGGTCGTGCGGTAGTAGCCGATGTCCTCGAGCCAGGCGACCACGTCACGCCCCCGGTAGCGCCGAGCCACCCGCGGGGCATCGCCCAGGCACAGGTGCACCCGACGCCCAGCCAGATGCAGGTCCTCCGCGATCTGCGCACCCGACTGGCCGCTACCGACGACGAGCACGTCACCCGGCGGCAGCTGCTCAGGGTTGCGGTAGTTCTGCGAATGCACCTGCGCCACCGACTCCGGCAGCCGTCCGGCGAACGGCGGCACGATGGGCACTTGGTAGCCACCGGTGGCCACGATGACGTGGTCGGCGCTGACGCGACCCAGGGACGTACGCAGCAGCAGCCGACCGCTGCCCTCGCGGGTCACCCGCTCGACGGTCACACCCTCGTGCAGCGGCGGGCCGAACGAGGCGGCGTACCCCTCCAGGTAGGCCACGATCTCGTCCTTCACCATGAACCCGTCCGGGTCGTCACCCGTGTACTGCCAGCCGGGCAGCCGGCACTGCCAGTTCGGCGTGACCAGGCAGAAGCTGTCCCAGCGCGCCGATCGCCACTGCGAGGCGACTCGGTCGCGCTCCAGCAGGAGGTGCTCGACCCCCCGTTGGGCCAGGTGCCAGCTGGCCGACAGCCCGGCCTGGCCCGCGCCGATGACGACCACGGGGACCTGCCGACCGTCGAGCGCGATCACCGGACCGCCTCAGCGACAGCCGGCTTCGGTGTGTAAGCATCCGGGCGGCGGTCGCGTAGATGGTGCATGCCGCGCCGCATCCGATGCACCTGCGCGAGGTCGACATCGGCGACGGCGAGCCCCTCGGCGCAACCGGTGGTGGCCAGCACCTCCCCACCCGGGGAGACGACCTTCGCCCGGCCGAGCAGGGTCATCGAGCCGAAGCTGCCCCACTGGTTGGCCGAGGCGACGAACACCTGGTTCTCCGCGGCCCGCGCCTGGTCGTAGAGGTCGAACAGCCGCACCTGCCGGTCGTCCTCCATCACCGGCGCCCGGTTCGTCGCCGACAGCGGCCAGCAGGACAGCACCGCCACGAGCTCGGCGCCGTCCATCGCAAGTGCCCGGGCCGACTCGGGAAAGGCCTTGTCGTAACAGATGAGCATGCCCAGCCGGCCGACCGGGGTGTCGAAGGCGGCGAAGCAGTCGCCCGCGGAGTATCCGGCATCCTCGCGCAGCGGCTGGTGCACTTTGCGGTGCTCGCCGTGCACCCCGTCACCGGACAGGCAGATCGCCGTGTTGTAGGTCCGGCCGTCGGCGCCGGCCTCGGCGAGGCCAAGGCAGACGACCAGCGGCCCCGCGACGGTGCAGAGCCGGTGCACCGCCGGCCCGTCCAGGTCGAAGGCCGGCGGCAACCCACCGTCGAGGGCGGAGTCGTCGAGGCTGCCGAGATATCCCCCGAGCGCCGCCTCGGGCAGCACGAGCAGGTCCGCGCCCGCCGCGCGCGCCGCACGGCACAGCCGGTCGATCGTCGTGAAGCACGTCTCGAGGTCTCGCCCGAACGCCGCCGAGGCGGCCGCGACCCTCATGCCCGCCCCAGCCCCGTGACGGCTCCGGCGATCGCCTCGGTGAGCTCGCCGTCCGGCCAACGCAGGCGTACGCCCTTACCCTCGACCAGCCGGCCGCACACGGCGGAGCTGGCCGGACCTGCCGGCGGCAGTTCACGTCCCGGCCGGTCACTGGTCAGCATCGCGAACCCGGGGAAGCAGGTGAGCCAGTCGCCGACGGAGGCGGCGGCCGGCCGCGGGACCGCGGCCACCTCGAGCTCGGCGGCGCAGCCGCTCGCCTCGGCCAGCATGCCCAGGGTGCCGACGATCCCGGCCATGGACACGTCCTTTGCGCCGTACGGCCGGGCCCGCCCGACGAGGCTGGTCAGCTGCGCGATCTCCACCCGAGTGCGTCGCGAGCTGGAGTCCCACTGACCGCGGTGGCCGGCCCGCCAGTCGCCACCGAGGTCGGCAGTGAGGGTGACGTCCTGACCGGGACGGCCGCAGCCCGGAACGGGTGTCGTGGTCGCGCCGAGCGCGGTCACCGACAACGACGACGCCACGCCGAGCGAGGTGTGGCCGCCAAGGAGCGGCAGAGCGAACGCCGCTGAGCCAGCCCGCAGGCCGGCGAGCACACGGGCGGCGTGCGCTGCGTTGGGTGCGCCGAGCGCGTCGAGTGCACCCACCGGCGCCGCCCCCATCGCCGCCAGGTCGTTGGCCCCGACCAGCACGCCGCACCAGCCGGCCCATTCGGGGTCGCGCTCCACCATCGACGGCAGGATGGCGTCGACGCTTGCGAGCACCGACGAGCCCGGGACCGGCGCTGCGTCGTCCCCGACGAAACCCGGGCCGCCCGGCGAGAGTCCGGCCAACAGGCTGCCGAGTCCGGCCTTGGTCGCGCCGACCAGGGCCGCCAGCCGGCCGACCGGCCAGCGCATCAGGACGTGTCGGACGCCGGCGACCTCGACGTTGCGCAGGGGGTCCCAGCCCCATCGGGCGAAAAGCGCTGCGTTGGCTGGCAGCACGGTTGCCTCGAAGCGCAGTGCCCCTCGGCGCTCGGCCTCCGCGCAGGCGGCATCGGCGAGCGCCCGGCCGGCACCGGTGGCGCCCCGCACGTCCGGCGCGACAACGAGCCGGCCGCCGTGCCACCAGCCGGGTCCGACCTCGTACAGCCGGACTCCCCCGACGACGCGATCATGGAGCCGGGCCACCAGCTCTACGGCGTGGTCGTCGTGCTCGTCGCGGTCGGAGCCGGAGAACAGGCCCAACTCGTCGACGAACGCCTGCCGACGGAGCCGGGAATAGGCGAGCTGCTCCCGCCGGTCCGGTAGCCCGACCAGAAGGCCGTGCCGGGTCGGGGCGAGCGTCTCGCACAGCTGCACACTCATGCGCCGGCCGCCTGCAGCAGACCGCACGCCCCGCAGGCCGCACAACCGGCCCCCTGGTCGACGCCGCGCATCTCAGCCTTCACGAGCAGCTCGGCGACCCGGCGGGTGATACCGGTGACATAGGCGGCGTCCGGTGCCGGGACGTCCGCCGCAAGCGTGCCGTCCATCGGGCGGAAGGGGACGACGAAGGGGTAGACACCCATCGCCACGAGCCGGCCGCAGGCTGCCACGGTCTCGTCCGGGTCCTCCCCGAGACCGAGCAGGACGTACGTCGAGACGCGGTTGCGCCCGAAGACCCGCACCGCCTCGTACCAGGCCTGCTCGTAGCGCTCGATCGACACCTCGGCCTTGCCCGGGGTCCAGCGCCGGCGTACCGCCTCATCGAGGGACTCGATGTGGATGCCGATTGCCGTGGCCCCCGCGTCATGAAGCCGGCGCAACCAGGCGAGGTCTGCCGGCGGCTCGACCTGCACCTGCACCGGCAGAGCCGGCAGGGCGTCGTGCAGCGCCGTCACGACGCGGACCAGATGCGCGGCGCCGCGATCGGAGCCGGGCGTCGTACCGGTGGTGAGCACGACCTGCTCGACCCCGTCCAGAGCCACGGCAGCGCGCGCCACCTCGACCAGCTGTTCCGGCGACTTGACCGCCGGCGTACGGCCCCCGTCGAGCGACTGCTCGATCGCGCAGAACCGGCAACGGGTCTGCTCGAGCGTGTAGCGGGTGCACGTCTGGATGACCGTGCTGGCGAGCACGGACGTGCCGTGCAGCCGGGCCACCGCCGGGTAGGGCGTCCCGTCCTCGAAGCACATGTCGTAGAACGTCGGCCGCTCGACCGGCTCCACCTCGAGGTCGAGCAGGAGTCCACCGGGACCGGTGAGCCGACCCTCGACCAGGGCGAACGGCGAGTGCGGCGACATGGGCAGCGCGGTGGCGAGACCGCCGAGCCGCAGGTGGCCGTCATCAGACGGTCCAGCCCCACCCGCGCGCCGAACCGGCATCTCGACAGACACCGTCCGGACACCGCGGGTGGCAAGCTGGGCCCTCAACTCGAGGGCGTCCATTCAGAACATGTACGTGCTGTTGACGATGGCGCCCTTGCGGGCGTAGTGGATGAGCGCGTCCTGGACGTCCAGCGGGTGGGTCGGGATGACGCCCTCGATGAGGTCTTCCTCGCGGGCTCCGTGCAGCGACAAGCCGAACCGGCAGCAGTAGACCTTGCCGCCTTCCTTGATGAACGTCGCGAGCGAGTCGTTGATGTTCAGCTCGCCGGGGAAGGCGGCGCTCCCGGTCGTCGGGAAACCCCGCGTTGCAAGGCAGTTCAGCGACCCGGGCCCATAGAAGTAGATGGCGGACTCGAAGCCCTTGCGCATCGCGCGGGTCGCCTGCAGGATCGCCACGAAGCTCACCGAGCTCTCGTGCGCGATGCCGTGCACGAGCGTGAAGTAGCTCTCCCCCTTCTCCGCCTGGTAGTCCGGAAACACCTTCGTCTCGCCGTACAACGTCGAGCCGGCGGGCAGCGACGGGTGGGCGATCTCGTTCAGCGAAGTGCTCTCGGTCTCGGTCAGGACGCGCTCGGGGGCCATGGTCATGGGCTGGTTCTCCTTAGATGGGTGCGGGCGTGGTGGGGGTGTCGTAAAGGTCGCAAAAGGTGCGTCGGAAGGCGCGGTCGCCGAGCTCTCCATCGCCGAATGCCGCTGCGAGCCGGGCAGTCTCGCCGGGAGTGTCGCCCCACGGCTCGTCACTGGCGAACAGCACGCGGTCGTGCCCGATGCCGCGCTGCTCGATCTGGGCAGCGAGCCACCGCGGCGCGAAGCCGATGGCCCAGGACAGGTCGGTGTAGACGCGCTTGCCGGCCTCGACCCAGTCGAGGAAGCGCCCGCCGCCCAGCTTGATGTGGCCGCTGGCTCCGCCGCCGAAGTGCACCAGGTGGATCGCGACGTCGTCGCCGTAGTCCTGCACGAGGGTGCCGATGCGGTCGATGTCGCTGGGTCCGCCGGGCGAGGTGTGCACGTGGACGACCAGGGCGTGCTCGCGGGCGGTGGCAAAGATGCGCTCCAGCCCGGGTCGGCAGTCCGGGTCATCCGGGGCGCCGCCGAGCAGGAAGGAGAGCTTGAGGGCCCGCACGCCGGTCTCCCCTGCCAGCGCCAGTGCCTGCTCGGTGAGCAACGAGTCGCTCGGCAACGGCGAGGTCCACAGGGCGCCCAGCACCCGGTCGTCCTTCTGGCAGGCTTCGAGCACCAGCTCGTTGAAGCCGAACGACAGAGCCGGATCCGGCACCCCGTAGTTGGGTAGGACCAACGCGCGCTCCACGTCGTCGCGGTCCAGCTGGTCCAGCAGCTCGGCCACCGTGCCGGGTGCCCCCGGGGCTGGGTCGACCGGCGGTCCCCCGTAGAACGGGAACGCAGGCAGCCGCCCGAGGTGGCGGTGCGCGTCGAAGACCGGCATGAGTTGACCTTGCCCGCTGTGGATTCCGTTCTCGTTACCTGTGCGTGACCCTTTCGTTGCCACGTGTTGCCACGATGTTTCGGTAGACCGCGAGGTGCGCCACGGCAGCCCGCTCCCACGTGAGGGAGCGAGCCAACACCCGCCCCGGCTCGGGGTTGAGCGGCGGCGCGGACAGTGCAGCGGCGAGCGACGGCGGGTCCACCCCGTAGCGGACGGTGTCGCCGAAGACCTCACGGAACACCGGCAGGTCCCGCAGCACGACGGGAACGCCGGCCGCCAGCGCCTCCAGCGCCGCGAGGCCGAAGCCCTCCTTCACACTCGGCAGGGCGAAGACGTCGGCGCAGGCCACCAGCGGCGGCACCTCGTCCTGGCCCAGTGGCCCGAGGATCCGCACGTCGACCCCCAGCTCGGCCACGCGGGCGTCTACCTCGGCGCGGTAGGTGCGGTGGTCGAACAACGACTCGCCGCCGCCGACAGCCAGCCGGGCGCCGGGCCTGAGCAGCGCGAGCGCCTCGATCAGGTCGCGGCTGCCCTTGCGCGGCTCGATCCCCCCGACGGTCACGACGAGCGGGTCGCCGCCCAACCGCTCCCGCCAGCGCCGTCTCAGCTGGGGGTCGACCGTGGCGAAGCGTTCGGCGTCTACGCCGTTGGCGACCACCGTCGCGGTGCGCCCCCGGGTGGTGCGCACCTCCTCGGCCACCTGCCTCGAGACGCAGATGAGCACCGGTGGTTCGAGCACGGCCCGCTCGTGGCAACGCACGAGCGCCGGGGTCGTGAAGCTGTCGAGATGATGCACGGTGCGCAGACAACGCGCCTCGACAGCATTGGCCGCGATGCAGTCCTGGGCATGCACGATGTCGTACGCGCGAATGTCGACAGCCGCACCCAGCACGGAGATGGAGCGCCGCACCTTGGCGTCGAGCGACTCCTGCGCCCGGTCCGGCAGTGGGGTGACAACAGCGCTCACCCGGGGGTCGAGCGGCCGGAAGAAGGTGCTGTCGCCTGAACGGCCGAGGGCGTGCACGGTGACGTGCTGCCCCAGGTCCGCGAGGGCCTCGGCCAGTGAGAGCGTGTGCACGACGCTGCCCCGGGGCCGGGTGGAGTAGGTGAGCAGGGCGATGCGCACCCCGCACCGTTGCACCGCGATGTTTCGCCGCGGTAACTAGCCTGCATGGCGTGACCACCCCCGAGAGCCGGGCCGCCACCGCTGCGGCGATCGGGGCGTTGACCGACTTCCTGACCGAGACCGAGGCCGGCTCGCCGCGACCGGTGGGCGCCTACCTGCAGCAGCTGGTCGACGAGGACGGGGTCGGTGCGCTGGCGCAGGGCTACTACGGGCTGCTCAACCTGTCCGCACTGCTGCTGCCCATGGCGGCGGAGCAGGAGGAGCTCGCGCCTCGCGAGCTGCTGCGGCAGATCGCGCTGATCGTCGCTCGCGACTCCTGAGCGGGCTCGGTCAGCCCAGGATCGTCTCGGCAGAGGCGCTCGTGACGACGGCTCCGTCGGCCTGAACCCGCACGACCGACTGGGCCTTCGTCACGCCGGTCAGGGCAAATCGCGACGACACGCTCATGGTGGGGGTGACCGCCGCCGGCAACAGCCCGCCCGACCAGGTGCAGCGGGCCTGGGTGTCCAGGACACAGGTCCACGCGCTCGACTCCGGCGTGCTGACCGAGACGACGGTCTGTGCCGGACCACCGTCGAAGGCGATGGCCAACGGACGACGCTCGGCCGTCGCGGATCGGTTCGTGACCGAGACGGTGTGCTTGCCCGTGGCGCCGAGGGCCGCGCGCGAGGGGCTCAGCAGGGTCACCGCAAGTGGTGGCAGGGCGGTCGGGCTGGGGCTGGGGCTGGGGCTGGGGCTGGAGGTTGTGCGGCGGAAGCGGTCGCGCAGGGCGGCGCCCATCACGGTGGGCGTGCCCGCGTAGTCGGTGATCATGGCGACCTGGCCTTGCGCGCAGTCGAAGACTGTCCAGGTCCAGCCGATCACCGACACCCCACGGGTGTCGGCCCAGTCGAGGTAGCCGTTGACGAAGCCGGCTCCGCAGCCGACCTCCCCGACCTCACCGGTCACCACCGGCACCTGCGCGGCGACCGGGGCGATCTCCCGCTCCCAGCAGGCCGCCGTGGCGCACTGGCTGTGGTTGTAGACATGCACCCCGGCGACCAGCTGACCGGCTGGGTCGACCGGCCGGTAGGCCAGCCACTGGGACAGGTCGTTACCCCAGCCCAGACCGTTGAGGATGATCGGTTGGCGGGCGCCGGTGCCGCGCACCGCATCGACCAGGCTCTGCATCCCTGCGGCACGCCAGCCCTGCGAGGTCGTGCAGCCATCACGCCAGCACGCCCAGCTGATGTCATGCGGCTCGTTGTAGACGTCGAACATCACCGCGGGGTCGTCACGGAACGTACTCGCCACTGAGGACCAGAACGCCGGGGAACGCTCCGCGTCCGCCATCAACGCCTGATCAGTGGCCCGGGCTGCGCCCGCCGCGTTCCAGTGCAGGTCGAGCACCGCGAGCAAGCCCGCGGCATGCAACCGCTGCACATAGCCCACGATCGCCGAGCGGTACGCCGCCCCGCCGTAGGTCGTCGACACGCCGTTCACACCCAGCCAGCAGTCCTGGTTGAGCGGGACCCGCACCGCGGTGATCCCCCAACCGGTCATCACCGCGATCGCCGCGTCATCCACCGGCCCCGAGAAGATCCCCCACCCCTGCACACAGGCATATTCAGTCCCCGAACGGTTCGCCCCCTGCAACCGCACCGGGCTGCCCGCAGCATCCACCAGCCGGTTGCCCGACACCGTCACCGACAACGGGGCACCAGCCGCACCCGCAACCGACGGCGTCACCCCCGCCAGCAACCCAGCCAGCACCGCGACCAGCACACCCACCAGCACGCCACGACGAGACACACCGACCCATCGACCGGCAGCCCACACCCCTTGAGGAGCACAGCGACCGAAAGGAAACCGGACACCGGGGCACAGACGTCCGCCTGTCCTAAAGAATCATGAGAACACTGGTGCAAACCGGATTACGTAGGGTAACCAGCCGCTATGCACACGAGGGGGGACATCTCCACGCCGTCAGGCGCACCGGACGGGGCTGCCGCCGTGCCCGGAGAGCAGCAGCGGCGCCGGGGCACCGGGCCCTGGCTGCTGGTTCAGGACGTCCAGAGGGCAAAGCACCGCGACCACCTGGCGCCCGGGTGGCTGCTGGTCGCGCTGCTCTCGGTGATCGGTCTGTCGGCGCTGCTCCACCACCGACGCAGTCGCGTCCCGGCGCTCGAGGTGCCGAGGCAGCGCACCCCGGACCTTCCGCAGACCGGGCTACCGGCGGGTCCCGTCCGCCGCGAGGTGGCGGTGCTCATCGCCACCCGCAACGGAGCCGACACCCTCGCCTCGACCATCGCCTCGGCCGCCGGGCAGGCAGACGTCTATGTCGTCTCCGACGGCTCCACCGACGACACCGCGCGCATCGCCGAGCAGAGCGGCGCCAAGGTTCTCGCGCTGTCGGTGAACATCGGCAAGCCGGCCGCGCTCTACCGCGCCAACCGGCACTTCGGGCTCACCACCGACTACCGCGCGGTCGCCGTGCTCGACGACGACACCGTCATCGGGCCGGAGTTCATCAAGCACTGCTTGGCCGGGCTGACCGACCGAGTCGCCATCGTGGTCGGCCGGACGATCACGAACTGGACGCGCGAGCACCGTTGGAACCCCTGGCTGGCCGTGCGCGCCTACTCCTACTGGAAGTACCAGCTGCTCGTCCGCCGCGGTCAGAGCGCCTTGAACGTCATGAACTGCGTGTCGGGTAGCAACTCGCTCTACCGCTCCTCGGTGCTCGAGCAGGTGCTGGTCGAGGACACGCCGTACATCGTCGACGACACCTACTGGACGCTCGAGACCCACCGTCGCGGTCTCGGCCGCATCGTCTACGCGCCGAAGGCCACGGCGCTCATCTGCGACCCGCTGAACGGCCGCGACTGGTACAAGCAGAACCTGCGCTGGCTGTGGGGGACGATGCAGGGGATCCGCGGCCACCGCATCGGCACCAAGCGGACGATGTTCGACTTCATGTACATCCTCATGATGCTGGACTGGTTCCTGTACGTCGTGGTCTGGCCGTTCTGGATCGCCGCCGTCTTCTGGGTCGGCCGGGACCACTGGCCTGTGCTGCTGGCCGTCTACCTGACCGGCTACCTCGTCTGGACCTCGATCGCGGCGATTGCGCTGCGCCGCTGGCGCCTGGTCCTGCTCACCCCGTTCGTCCTCGTCTTCGACTGGCTCTACCGCGTGAACTTCGCGCACGCGCTGGTCAAAGCCCTCCGGCAGCCGAGGGTCACCTCATGCCGGTGGGAGTCCCCTTCCCGCTATGCACAAGGAGCAGCAGCATGACCGGTCCCACGAACTCAGCCAACGAAGTTGCCGCTCTCGGTACCTCCTTCGACATGGGCGGCGGCATGGGAGGCGGTGAGTCGATGGGCTTCGGCGGCGCCGACGTCCTGCCCTTCACCGGTATCAGCACCGTCCCACTGGCCCTCGCCGGCCTGGTGGCTGCTGTCGTCGGCTCGGTGATGACCCGCCTCGGCCGGGACAAGACGCCGGTCGCCATCGACTGACCAGTCGACGCGTCCGCCGCCTTGCTCACGCTCCCGGCGCGCGCAGCTCGTTCACGAGGTCCAGCAGATCGAAGATGATTCCCCGGAGCAGCCGGTAGCGCGCCAGCCCCACAAGCTTCACCACCAACGGCACGGTCCGGTCGACCAGCGCGTAGGTCCTTGCCGATTCCGGGGACGCGTCGTGCACCCAATAGAGCACGATTCCCATCTGATAGAGCCACAGCAGCTCGGGCAGGCTTGCCCGGAGCTCCGGCGGCATCTTCACGCTCGTGGCGCCGTGGACGGCCTCTGCATAGAGCGCGATCGCCAGCGCGCGTGCGGGGGCAGACTCGGCGCTGAAGGGGCTCAGTGGACTCTGCGGATCCGCGGCGAAGCGGAAGAACCCGACCGCGAAGTGCTTGTCGGCCTGAATGGTGTCGAGCCGTGCGCGCAGCACCCCGTGCAGCCGGGCCTCGAGGTCTGTCTCACGGTCGAGGACCGGGCGGGCGGCGGCGACGTGCAGCTCCTGTGACTGGTCGTAGTACTCCTGCACCAGGTGCTGCTTGCTGGGGTAGTAGTAGTAGGCGTTGCCGACCGACAGGCCGGCCTCCCCGGCGATGATCCGCATCGTGGTGGCTTCGTAGCCGCGCTCGCGAAACAGCCGCAACGCCGTGTCGACGATGCGCTGACGGGTCTGCTCGCCCTTGGCGGAGGACGCCGGTTCACGCCGGGGTGCAGTCACAGGACTTCCTTCGGTTGTCGGCTGCCGAGCCGAGAGGTGCTCAGCCGGGCATGGCGGGTGCGGACCAGACCGACTCAGGCGGCAGCGGCGGACGTACGGGAGTCATGCGGCTCTGCTGGGCACGTCGTCGCAGCGTGTTGAGCACGAACAGGTTAGCCAGGTGCAGGACGCCCAGCACGAGCACGACGGTGCCCACCTTGACCGACAGCGCCTCGAGCGCTGACTGGCTGTCGATGACCCGCTCCTCGGTCTTGAGGGCGATCGACACGAAGCCCAGGTTGACGAGGTAGAAGCCGACCACCAGCAGGTGGTTGACCGCCTGCGCGAGCTCCTCGTCGCCGTCGAAGACATCCAACAGGAACACGCGGCCGTTGCGACGCAGCGTGCTGCCGACCCACAGCGTGATGGGGACCGCCAGAGCCAGATAGGCGATGTAGGTGAAGACGATGGGGTTCATGGAGCTCTCCTCAGAGTTGAACGTGTTCAGACACGAGCAACGTACGGGGTGGCCTCGTTCTGCGCAAGCATTTTTCCGAACGCGTTCAAATCTTCTCGACGTACAGTGCCGCAGACCGACTGAGGGGTGACGTGACCAGGCAGGGACCGCTGACCGGCGTCCGCATTCTCGAGCTGGCCGGGCTCGGACCCGTGCCGCACGCGTGCATGATCCTTGCCGACCTCGGTGCCGATGTGCTGCGTGTCGACCGGCCCGGCAAGAGCGTCGAGCTGCTCTCCCCCGACCTGTTGACCAGGTCACGACGCTCGGTCGCTGTCGACCTGAAGCACGCTGCCGGGCCCGCGACGGTGCTTCGCCTCGTGGACCGGGCCGACGTACTCGTCGAGGGACTGCGGCCGGGGGTGACCGAGCGCCTGGGCGTCGGTCCCGAGGTGTGCCTGGCCCGCAACCCTCGACTGGTCTACGGCCGGATGACCGGCTGGGGCCAGACCGGACCGCTTGCCCTGCGAGCCGGGCACGATCTGAACTATCTCGCCGTCAGCGGCGCGCTGAGTGCCATCGGCGAGCCCGGCCGCAAGCCGGTTCCACCACTCAACCTCGTCGGGGACTTCGGCGGCGGCTCCATGCTTCTGGTCGTCGGGGTGCTCGCCGCACTCGTCGAGCGCGGGACGAGCGGTCACGGCCAGGTCGTCGACGCCGCGATGGTGGACGGGGCCAGCACGCTGATGGCCATGACGTGGGCGCTTCGGGGAGCAGGCAGCTGGTCGGACCAGCGCGGCAGCAACCTGTTGGACGGCGGCGCGCCGTTCTATGACACCTATCGGTGCGCGGACGGGGGCTACCTTGCCGTCGGTGCCATCGAGCCGCAGTTCTGGGCGGTCGTGGTCGACGTGCTCGGCCTGGACGACGTCCCTGACCAGCTGGACGCCGATCGTTGGCCCGAGCTGCGCGACCGGGTGGCAGCGGTGATCGCCACCCGCGACCGGGACGAGTGGGCGGCGCTGTTCGCACCTCTGGACGCGTGCGTCTCCCCCGTCCTGACGATGGGTGAGGCGATGCTCCACCCGCAGCTGGCTGCCCGTAACACCATCCTCGAGGTGGACGGCGTGCCGCAACCGGCTCCCGCCCCGCGCCTGTCACGCACTCCTGGGGCGGTCAGCGGACCGCCGTCCCTGCCCGGACAGCACACCCGTCAAGCCCTGCTCGACTGGCGGTTCACGCCTGACGAGGTGGCGGCACTCGAGCGGGACGGGGCGGTCCTCCAGTTCTGACCGGTCACCAGCCCCAGGTGCCCGGGGCTCCCTTGAAAGGCCCGACGACATCGTCGGTCACCCACCCCCCGTAGAAGCCGCCGTCCTGGGCGCGCACCGCCTCCCCGTCGACCGTGCACAGATCCATGCGCCCCGGATAGACGGCGACAGTGTCACGCAGCAGGGCGAACGCAGGCACCGGGGCGGGGTAGGTCCAGGCGGCCCGAGTCGCACGCAACCCACCGCCGACCACGTCCAGATAGCTCGCCAGCCCCTTCCACTCGCAGTACGACGTGCCGCCGCCTGGCTCCAGCGAACCCGGAAGCCAGTCCGGACCCGGCAGATACCAGACCGGCGGGTGACTCGTCTCGAGCACCCGAAACGCCCGCGAGGAGCGGCCCACCACAACGCCGCCGAGCACGACTGCCACCTCCTTGGACGACACCTCGAAGCGCGGCGGTCTCGGATAGTCCCAGACCGACTCCTGGCCGGGACCGGGCTGCGCGCGACGTCTCAACGGCGACGGCGCCGGAGCAGCAGCAGCAGGACAGCCACCGCTGCGGCAGCACCCGCCAGCATCGGCACGCGGGACGGACCCGTTCCCGGCGGCGGCACCGGGCGGTAGGGCGCGAACTCCGACGTCGGCAGCGTGGCCGGCTCGGCGGCGCCCGACACCCGTGCGGCAGGGATGGCAGCCCCTGGGTCAGGCCCCGCCGTGACCTTGTCCTTCACACCTGCGGCGACATCCTTGACAGCCTCCTTCGCCGCCGACGCGGTGTGCTTGACGCTGTCCGCGGCCTCCGAGGCGCCTTCCATGGCCGACAGCTTGACTGTCTCCGCGGCTCCTACCGCACCCTCTTTCGCCGCCAAGGCTGTCTGCTTGACGCTCTCCGCAGCGTCTGCGACGCCTTCCTTGGCCGCGTCGCCGACCCGCTTGGTCGTCCGCTTCGCCACCCGTTTGGGGCTGACCTTGTCCACGATCGCGTCCAGCGTCTCCGCGAGATCCTCCCGCGTCTGCTCGATCTCGGCCACCAGCGCATCGGGGTCGGTGGGGTCGGGTCCGCCACTGGCTTGTGCAGCCGGCGAGCGCATCTCGGCCGCCGTCCTCAGCCGGCGCTCGGCGTCCCCGTTCTGCCCGGCGGTCCTGTCGTCACTCGCCACGCTGCTGCTCCCTGGTCGTCGTGCTCGATGACGTGTTGATCGTCCTGCCAGTCCCCGTGCCCCCGCGCACCCCGAAGGAATCGTACGACCGCGCATCCGGCTTGTGGCGACACGGCCGCTATTGCACATGACTGGCAACTAGACGTTCTCTCCCGTAGAATTGCCGCGTGGACCTGACCTCGCCGCGAACCGCGCTGCCGGCTGCCATGCTCACCCTCGCCTTGACGGCCTGCACGTCGCCGGCTGCCCCCGCCGGCGCCGGGGACGACGCCGATCTGACGATCGTGTCGACCGTCGCTCCGATCACGTCGATCGTCGCGAACGTGGCCGGCCAGAACGCCCGGATCACGGGCGTCGTGCCGGAGGGGACCAACAGCCACACCTTCGAGCCGCCGCCGCAGGTGTCCAAGGTGATGTCCGGCGCCGATGTCGTCTTCGTCAACGGCTTGCAGCTCGAGGAACCCACCTTCGAGCTGGCAGCGGAGAACGCCCCGGAGACCGCGCTGATCGTGAAGTTGGGCGACGAGGTGCTACCGCCGCAGGACTACATCTTCGACTTCTCGTTCCCGAAGCAGGACGGCAAGCCCAACCCACACCTGTGGACCGACCCGACCTACGCGATCCGCTACGCCGGCGTGATCCGGGACACACTCGTCGACCGCGACCCGGACAACGCCGCGAGCTACCGCGCGAACCACGACGCCTTCGTGACCAAGGCCACCGCGCTGTCGGAGGCCCTGCGAACCGACCAGGCGACCATTCCGGCCGGCAGGAAGCAGCTGCTCACCTACCACGACGCCTACGCCTACTTCGCCAAGACCTATGGCTGGGAGGTCATCGGGGCCGTCCAGCCGGCCAACTTCGAGGATCCGCAGCCGAAGGAGATCGCCCGCATCATCGACCAGGTGCGGGAGCGGAACCTACCGGTCATCTTCGGGTCCGAGGTCTTCCCGTCGAAGGTCCTGGAGCAGATCGCCGCCGAAACGGGCGCTCGCTACGAAGACACACTGCGCGACGACGACCTGCCCGGCAAGCCCGGCGACGACGACCACTCCTGGCTGGGGCTGATGCGTTACGACTACGTCACGATGATCCGCGGGCTCGGCGGGACGACCGCCTCGCTCGACGCGCTCGACGTCACAGACGTGGCGCCCGACCGGGCGGACTACCCCCAGTGACCCGGCCGCCCCCACCTGGCGATCCGCTCGTGGCTGTCACCGGAGTGAGCTTCGGCTACGACCGGACACCTGTGCTGCTCGACATCGACTACGTCGTCCAGCCAGGCGGTTTCACCGGCATCGTCGGTCCGTCCGGCAGCGGCAAGACCTCCCTGCTCAAGCTGCTGCTCGGGACGGTGCGCCCGCAGCGCGGCCAGGTCCGCCGACAGCCCGGCCTTGCCGTGTCGTACGTCCCTCAGCTCGAGACGGTCAACTGGAACTTCCCGGTGACGGTCGCCGAATGCGTGCTCATGTCGCGGTCCACCAGACGGCTGATGCCGTGGGCCACAGCTGCGGAGAAGGCCGAGGTCGCGGCGGTGCTGGAGCGGCTGGGCATCGCCGAGCTCGCCGACCGGCACATCCGCGAGCTGTCCGGCGGTCAGCAGCAGCGCATGTTCATCGCCCGGGCCCTGCTGCGGCGGCCGCGGCTCCTGCTCATGGACGAGCCGACCTCGGGCGTCGACATCGGCACCCGCCACGAGGTGCTGCACCTGCTCGACGACCTCAACCGGGACGGGCTGGCGATCGTCCTGACCACCCACGACCTCAACGGGATGGCGGCTCACCTGCCCCACCTGGTCGCCCTCCAGCGGCGCATCATCGCGGCCGGCGCGCCCCGTGACGTCATCGTGCCGGACGTGCTCGAGCGGACCTTCGGCGCGCGCATGGAGGTCCTGCAGCACCTGGGCATGCCGGTTGTCGTCGACAGCGGCGAACCGGCGCAGCTGCGGCCGGTGGCGGGATGACGCTCTGGCAGAGCCTGCTCGACCCCTTCGCCTACGACTTCTTCGTCAAGGGCCTGGTTGCGGCAGTGCTCGCGGGCGCCCTGTGCGGACTGATCGGCGTCTACATCACCTTGCGCGGCATGAGCTACATCGGGCACGGGCTCTCGCACGCCATCTTCGGCGGCTACGCGGCGGCGCCGCTGCTCGGGATCCCGATCGTGCTCGGCGCCGGCGCCTGGGGATTGGCCTCGGCACTCGCGATCAACGCCATCACCCGCGCCCGCCGCATCGGTGCCGACGCCGCAATCGGCGTCGTGACGACGGCGTCCTTCGCCCTCGGCGTCGCGCTGCTCACCCGCTTCGGCACCAAGGGACCGGCATTCGACGCTCTGCTGTTCGGCAGCATCAACGGGGTGTCCGGCGGCGACCTGCTCCTGCTCGGCGGCGCACTCGCGTTCGCCGCGACGGTGTTCACCGTGCTCTACCGGGCGTTCCTGTTCTCGACGTTCGACCCTGAGGTGGCCGACGTGTCGGGCGTTCCGGTCCGGCGCATGGACGCGCTGCTCATGCTCGTGCTGTCGGTCTCCGTGCTCGCGACGCTGAAGATCATCGGCGTCACCCTGGTCGCCGCCACCCTGGTCATCCCCGCTGTCGTGGCCCGCATGCTGTCCGACTCCTTCAGCCGCATGCTGTGGATCTCGACCGGTCTCGGCGCGGTGGCGGGGGCGGTCGGGATGTACCTGTCGTTCCAGCTCGAGATCCCGTCCGGTACGACGATCGTGCTCGTCAACGCCGTCGCCTTCCTGGTCGTGCTCGCCGTCACCGGAGGCCGGTCGCTGCGGCGGGCGGCGGGGCTGAACGACCACGCCGGCCTGCCGGTCCCGACCACCCTGGTCGGGGCAGGACGCTGAGGCCGGTGGCCCCGACCCCCCGTCTGTCCCCCGGCGAATCTGCGCCTGACTTCACCCTTCCGGACGCCGATGGAGCGCTGGTCTCGCTCGCCGACCTGCGCAGCAGGAGGGTCATCCTCTACGTCTATCCGGCGGCGTCCACTCCTGGCTGCACCACGCAGGCCTGTGACTTTCGCGACAGCCTGAACAGCCTGCAGGCCGCCGGTTACGAGGTGATCGGCCTGTCCCCTGACCCGCCGGACAAGCTGGCCGCGTTCCGTGACGCGCAGGGGTTGACCTTTGCCTTGCTGTCCGACCCGTCGAGGCAGGTGCTGACGGCCTACGGCGCCTACGGCGAGAAGAGCCTGTACGGCAAGACCGTTGTCGGGGTGATCCGCTCGACGTTCGTTCTCGACGAGCACGGGACAGTCATCACGGCCTCCTACGGCGTCAAGGCCACCGGCCACGTCGCCAAGCTGCGCCGCGACCTCGGGCTGGCGGCCAGGTGACTCGGTCTGCAGACCCCTAACATCTGGCAGGGGCCGTAGCCCAACGGCAGGAGGCGCGCCGCTTAGGTCGGCGACAGTGCGAGTTCGAATCTCGTCGGCCCCACACACCTGCCACGCTGAGCTCGAGTTCCTGGCCGGCCGGGCCGGTCGCGGCCGCGGCACCATTCGAGCGGGCGTCGAAGCGCTCGAAGGCCGGCTCGGGGCGCCCGCCCGCCTCAGTCCGGTCCCGCCGCCCCAATCCCCGCTGATCATGGAGTTGTTGCCCGCCTGCTGAGCCTGAGGGGTGTGCAGTAACTCCATGATCGGCGCGGGGGTCGGGGCGGCGGGGCGAGGGGGTGCTTGGCTCGAGGACTACGCTCGGCGAGCATGACGCGAACGGTCGTGACGGGGGGTGCGGGCTTCCTCGGCTCGCACCTGTGCGAGCAGTTGCTGGCCGACGGGCACGAGGTCATCGCGCTGGACAACTTCCTCACCGGCAGTCCTGGCAACGTCGAACACCTGCTGGAGCACGAAGGCTTCCGCCTGATCCGCTGCGACGTCACCGAATACGTCCATGTGCCCGGACCGGTCGACCAGATCCTGCACTTCGCGAGCCCGGCCAGCCCGATCGACTACCTGCTGCTGCCGATCGAGACGATGAAAGTCGGCTCTATCGGCACGCTTCACGCCTTGGGCTTGGCGAAGGAGAAGGGCGCCCGCGTCCTGCTCGCGTCGACCTCCGAGACCTACGGTGACCCCCAGGTCCACCCACAGCCGGAGACCTACTGGGGGCATGTCAACCCGGTCGGGCCGCGCGGGGTCTACGACGAGGCCAAGCGGTTCGCCGAGGCCTTGACGATGGCCTACCGGCGCACGCACGGGGTGGACACCGCCATCGTGCGGATCTTCAACAGCTTCGGAACCCGGATGAGACCTGACGATGGGCGGGCGATCCCGACGTTCATCCGCCAGGCGCTGACGGGGAAGCCGATCACCGTCGCCGGCGACGGCAGCCAGACCCGGTCCGTCTGCTATGTCGACGATCTCGTGCGCGGTCTGCTGCTGCTGCTGCGCAGCGACCTGTCCGGTCCGGTGAACATCGGCAACCCGCACGAGCTGTCCATGCTGGCGCTCGCCGAGCGCATCAAGGCGCTGAGTGGCAGCAGCAGTGAAATCACCTTCATTCCCCGACCGACTGATGACCCGACGGTCCGCCAACCGGACATCACCCTGGCCAAACGCGAGCTCGGCTGGGAGCCGCAGGTCGAGCTCGACGAGGGGCTGCGGCGGACGATCGAGTGGTTCCGCACGCAGGTCTAGGACAACTCGAGCGCCGCCAGCAGCGCCGGCACGAGAAGTCGAAAAGCTCTGCCTCGGTGACTGATCGCGTCCTTTTGCTCCGGCGGGAGCTCCGCGGTGGTCACCGTCAGACCGATCGGCACCAGCACCGGGTCGTAACCGAAGCCGCCCGTCCCCCGTGGCTCACGCAGCACGGTGCCACGCAGCTCGCCGACAAACACCTCGCTGCGACCGTCCGGCAGGGCGTAGGCCGCCGCGCACACGAAAGCAGCGCCCCGCCGCCCGGCCGGCACATCGGCCACCTGCGCCAGCAACAGCTCCAGATTGGCGCGATCGTCCCCATGCTGACCCGCCCAACGCGCTGAGAGCACACCCGGCATGCCGGACAGCGCATCCACCGCGAGACCGCTGTCGTCCGCGACCGAAGGCAGCCCGGTGTGGTGCACGGCCTCCTGCGCCTTGGCGAGCGCGTTGTCGGCGAAGGTGGCGCCGGTCTCGGGTCCGGGCTCGTACGCCCCGTCGATCCCGATCAGCTCGACCGCGCCGGCAAGGATCCGTCGCAACTCGACGATCTTGCCCGGGTTGGCGGTCGCGAGGACGACCTTTCTCACAGCTTGAGCGGGTCGCCGCCGCCCGACACCCGCAACGGCTCGGCCAGCGCGCCGGCCTGCAACGCCGTGAGCGTCGCGATCCCGCCGAGCGCCAGGTCCAGCAGCGCGTCGAGCTCGGCCCGCGCGAACGGCGCGCCCTCGGCGGTGCCCTGCACTTCGATGAGCTCGCCGTCGCCGGTCGCGACGACGTTCATGTCGGTCCCGGCCGCGACGTCCTCGGGGTAGTCCAGGTCGAGCACGGGCGTCCCGTCGACGATGCCGACGCTGATGGCCGCGACGCTGCGGACCATGGCCTGCGGCCGGTCGAGGCCGGCGCAGGCGTCGGACAGCGCGAGGAAGGCTCCGGTGATGGCGGCGGTGCGCGTGCCGCCGTCTGCCTGCAGGACGTCGCAGTCGACGGCGATGGTGTTCTCACCGAGTAGGGACAGGTCGATCGCCGCCCGCAGACTGCGGCCGATCAGCCGGCTGATCTCGTGCGTGCGCCCGCCGAGCCGGCCCTTGACCGACTCGCGGTCGCTACGGGTGTGGGTGGCACGGGGCAGCATGGCGTATTCCGAGGTCACCCAGCCGAGCCCGGAACCCTTGCGCCACCGGGGGACGCCCTGCGTGACGCTGGCCGCGACCAGCACGCGGGTACGTCCGAACTCGATCAGGCAGGACCCCTCGGCATGGTCCAGCCAGCCGCGGGTCAGCATCACGGGGCGGAGCTGGTCGACTGCGCGGCCGTCGTGTCGATTCACGGGGTGGACCCTAGTCCTCAGAGATCGTAGGACTGCCCGCAGCGGGCCAGCTCCACCGGGCCGTCGTAGGCGCTGCGCGCCTCGGCCAGGATCACCTCGGGGTCGGACCAGACGACCAGATGCGTCAGCAGCAACCGGCGGGCGCGGGCCTTCGCCGCATGCTCCCCGGCCTCCCGGCCGGACAGGTGCAGGTCCGGCGGCCGGTCCGGCCGGTCGGTCCAGCTGGCCTCGCACAGCAACAGGTCGCAGTCCGTCGCCAACTCGACGAGGGACTCGGTCCGGCCGGTGTCACCGGAGTAGACGAGCGACCGGCCGGCGCACTCCACGCGTACGCCATGGCACTCGACCGGATGGTTCATCAACGCGGTCGTCACCGTGAAAGGGCCGAGCCCGCGGGAGCCCGTCGGCACCTCGCGGAAGTCGTAGACATCCCGCAGCGCGTTCTCCGGCGGGCTGTCGAAAGCCGCGCAGATCCGGGCGGCGGTGCCGGCGGGGCCGTAGACCGGCAGCGGCGGCGGGTTCCCGTCCGGGTGGTAGCGGCGGGCGTAGGAGTAGGTGACGAGCTCGAGGCAGTGGTCGGCGTGCAGATGGCTCAGATAGACGGCGTCGACCTCGAGCAGGCCGAGGTGGCGCTGCAGCGGGCCGAGCGAGCCGGTGCCGAAGTCGAGCAGCAGCCGAAACCCGTCGTGCTCGAGCAGGTAGGCCGAGCAGGGCGAGTCCGGCCCGGGGAAGGTGCCTGCGCTGCCGAACACGGTGAGCTTCACGACACCGCCCGCATCGTCGTGACCTGCCCGATCTCGGGGCCGAGGAACCGGCGGCCCAGCCGGGCGAACGGCTCGGCGTCGCCGGTGGCCACGAACCGGTGGTCGGGGGCCGGCCGCTCGGGGTCACGGCCCAGGCCGTTGCGGGCCAGCACCCGGTAGACGTCCTTGGCCGTCTCCTCCGCGCTGCTCACCAGGCTCACCTGTTCACCGACCACGAGGCTGATCATGCCGGTCAGCAGCGGGTAGTGGGTGCAGCCCAGCACCAGCGTGTCCACCTCTGCCTGCAGCACCGGGTCAAGGTAGTGGGTGGCGAGCTGCAGCAGCTGCCGCCCGGTCGTGACGCCCCGCTCGACGAAGTCGACGAACCGCGGGCAGGCTGCGCTGGTCAGGCTGACGTGGGGCGCGGCCGCGAAGGCGTCGTCGTAGGCCTGACTGTCCACGGTGATCTGCGTGCCGATCAGCCCGACGCGGCCGTTGCGGGTGGCGGCGACGGCCCGCCGCACCGCCGGCTGGATGACCTCCACCACCGGCAGGTCGTAGCGCTCCCGGGCGTCCCGCAGGCATGCGCTGCTGGCGCTGTTGCAGGCGATCACCAGCAGCTTGACGCCCTGCTGCACGAGCGAGTCCATCGCGGACAGGGCATGCCGGCGGACGTCGGCGAGGGGCAGCGGGCCGTACGGGCCGTGCGCGGTGTCCCCCACGTAGAGCAGCGGCTCGCCGGGCAGCTGGTCGAGCAGGGCGCGGGCCACGGTCAGCCCACCGACGCCGGAATCGAACACCCCGATCGCCGCGTCACTTGCGGGGGGGGTGGGCACGCCGATCCACGTCCTTTCCTGCAGCGGTCTGTCAACCACGTCGAGCCCTGGCTACTTGATCCCGGAAGACGTTGGTCCGAAGCGGAACTCCACCACGTCGCCGTCCTGCATCACGTAGTCCTTCCCCTCCATCCGGGCCTTGCCGGCCGAGCGCGCCGCCTGCGTCGAGCCGGCCGCCACCAGGTCGTCGAAACCGATGACCTCGGCCTTGATGAAGCCGCGCTGGAAATCGGTGTGGATGACGCCGGCCGCCTCGGGTGCCGTGGCTCCCTTGCGGATGGTCCACGCCCGCGACTCCTTCGGCCCCGCGGTGAGATAGGTCTGCAGCCCCAGGGTCTGGAACCCCACGCGCGCGAGCTGGTGCAGGCCGCTCTCGTTCTGCCCCATCGACTGCAGCAGCTCGAGCGCCTCGTCCTCGGCCATCTCGATGAGCTCCATCTCTACCTTCGCATCGAGGAACACCGCCTCGGCCGGGGCCACCAGGGCCGCCAGCTCGGCGCGCAGCGCCTCGTCCCCCAGTTCGTCCTCGTCGAGGTTGAAGACATACAGAAAGGGCTTCGCGGTCAGCAGGTGCAGCTCACGCAACGGCTCGCGGTCGAGTCCGGCGCCGAACACGGTCCGGCCGGAGTCGAGCACCTGCTGCGCCTGCTGTACGGCCTCGAGCGTCGGCTGCATCTCCTTCCGCATCCGCGCCTCCTTCTCGAGCCGAGGCAGCGCCCGCTCGATCGTCTGCAGGTCGGCGAGGATGAGCTCGGTGTTGATCGTGTCCATGTCGGACTGCGGCGAGACCCGGCCGTCGACGTGCACGACGTTGTCATCCTCGAACACCCGGATCACCTGGCAGATCGCATCCGAGTCGCGGATGTTCGCCAGGAACTTGTTGCCCAGCCCTTCACCCTCGCTCGCGCCCTTGACGATGCCGGCGATGTCCACGAAGTCGACGGTCGCGGGGATGATCTTCTGCGAGCTGAAGATCTCGGCCAGCCTCGGCAGCCGCCCGTCCGGCACGCCGACCACACCGATGTTGGGCTCGATGGTGGCGAACGGGTAGTTGGCCGCCAGCACGCCGTTCTTGGTCAGGGCGTTGAACAGGGTGCTCTTGCCGACGTTGGGCAGACCGACGATGCCGAGGGAAAGGCTCACGGCGTACGACGCTACCGGCGCGGCACGCACCCTCTTGGAGCGCGTTCTGTCGGACCGCGGTGCCAACGTGTCCGCATGGTCGTCGCTCTCGCCCTCACTGCGGGTCTCGTTGCGGGTCTCCTGCTCGGCCTGGTCGCCGGTCGGCTGCTGGGTCGCCGCGACGAGCATCTGCTGTTGTCCTCTTTCGAGGGCCTGGCCGCACGGGCCCTCGCCGGCACGCGAGACGAGGCCGGCCGCGAGCTGGACGGCCAGCGCCACGCCATGGACCAGCTCGTGACACCGCTGCGTCACCAGCTCGCGCAGGTGGAGATGCAGCTTCGCGGGTTGGAGGTCGAGCGGGCCAGAGCCCATGCCCAGCTGCAGGAGCAGGTGAGCGGGGTGCGCCGCAGCTCGGAGCTCCTCGGTCGCGAAACCGCCTCGTTGGTCGATGCGCTGCGCCGTCCGCAGGCGCGAGGCCGCTGGGGTGAGGTGCAGCTGCGGCGGTGCGTGGAGTTCGCCGGAATGGTCGACCGCTGTGACTTCACCGAGCAGGCGTCCATGGTTGCTGTCGATGGCGCCGTCCTGCGGCCCGATCTCGTGATTCGCCTCGCCGGCGGGCGCAGCGTCGTCGTCGACGCGAAGGTGACCCTTGCCGCCTACCTCGAGGCGATCGAGTGCGAGGACGACAAGCGGGCCCACGACCGCATGGCGGCGCACGCGCGTCATCTGCGCCGGCACGTCGACCGCTTGGCCGAGAAGTCCTACTGGGCAGCCCTACCCGACAGTCCAGAGTTCGTCGTGCTCTTCCTACCCGGCGAGGCGTTTCTGGCTCCGGCGCTCGAGCACGACCCGGCGCTGCTCGAGCACGCGTATGCGCAGCGGGTCCACCTGGCGACGCCGACGACGCTGATCTCGCTGCTCCGCACCGTCGCGCACACCTGGCAGCAGGACTCGCTGACCGAGAATGCCCGAGCGGTCGTCGCGGCCGGCAAGGAGCTGTATTCCAGGCTCGAGATCCTGGGTGCTCACGTCGACAAGCTCGGCCGATCCCTGGGCACGGCGGTGACCGACTTCAACAAGACGATCGGATCTCTGGAGCGGACGCTGCTTCCAGCGGTCCGGACACTGGCCGACTTGAGCCTGTCCGAGTCTGCCGGGCCAGCACAGCCGATCTCGACGCTGCCACGGCCGCTGTCCGCGCCTGAGCTCGTGGCTCCGCTGCCCTCTGTGCACGAAGCGGCCGGACAGGAGCTGAGCCGGAAGGCCCGCGTCGCTCAGTAGCGTCGCCAGCGTGGCACCGGGCGGCGGGCAGACAGGGCCGGGCTCGCCGGCGGCTCGGACACGTCAGGCGCCTGATCGGTGAGCGGCTCTGCGGGGTCTGGGTTCCACGCGACAGGACTGTGCGCCTGCTCGACGAGGTCGAGGTTCTCCCGTCCCGGTTCGGGCGCCGCCTCGGGCTCGGGATCGAACGCGGCCTCCTCGGGCTCGACCTCGGGCTCGACCTCGGGCTCGGGCTCGACCTCGGGCTCGGGCTCGGGCTCGACGTCGGGCTCGTCCTCGTCCTCGTCCCAGTAGGAAGGCTGCTGTTCGACCGAGCTCGGCGACGGCGACTCGTCCTGCTCGTCGGCCCATGACGGGGTCGGCAGGCCGGCCACGCCGGCAGCCTGCAGCTGCAGCAGCGCCGTTGTCTCATCCAGCCGCCGATGCGCGGCGGCCATGCCGGCCGCCGCCGTTTCGAGGGCCGCGACAGCGCCCTCCACCCGCTCCTGCAACTCGGCACCGGCATCCTCGGCCACCCGGCCCGCCCGCGCAGCCGCCTCGTCGACGCGCGCATTCCAGTCGCCTTGCAGCGCCGAAACGGTGCGGCGTACCTGCTCGCAGGTGGTGGTCAGGGTCGCGAGCCGCTCCTGCGTGCTGCGGGTTGCCGCAGAGCCGGCCACCGACTGGGCCATCACCTCGGCAAGTCGGGCGCGGACAAGGCTGTGCTGCTCCTCGAGCCGGTCGAGCAGACTCTCCCGGAGTCGATCGGTGGCCCTCTCCACGCCGGTGGTGGTGTCGGTGAGGGCGGCGCGGGTGGTGTCGCCAGTGTCACTGACCGTCGCGACGACGCGATCGCGCACCGCTTCGAGCGCGTCGGCGAGGTCGACCCGCAGCGCCAGCAGGCTCGGGTCGGCTGCCTCGAAACCCGCCGCCACCTGCTGCCACATGGCTCGCTGGGCGGCGGCGGACTCGGCCAGGTCACGGCGCAGAGCGCGCAGCTCCGCCACCACCGAGGCGCGTAGGAACTCCTGCGGATCAGCCTCCGGCGGACCGGCGTAACCGAGCGGCTGTTGCGGCTCCACGTCGTTTCCTTCCCGTCCCGCCGAGGGTAGCGGGCGCAAGCCCCCCGGCGTCGTGCTTCGGCAACGACAGGTGTGGGAGCGTTTCGGCGACGTGCCGGCTCCTACCAGACGGACAACGGCCCGACGCGCGAGGAGGTCCAGCTGACCGCGACGGGTGGCGACCCGGCTGCCGTCGGCATCGCCGTCGTGCTCGGCACCCGGCCGGATGCCCTCAAGCTCGCTCCGGTCGTCCAGGCGCTCCGGGCCTCCCCACTGTTCGACCCGGTGGTGATCGCCACCGGACAGCACCGCGAGATGCTCGATCAGGTCTTCGACGTCTTCGACCTGCGGCCGCAGGTCGACCTGCATGTGCTGCAGGACCGGCAGACCCTGACCAGCCTCACCGCTCGGGTGCTGACCGGTCTGGAGACGCTGCTCGCCGACCTGGCTCCGGCCGCCGTTGTGGTGCAGGGCGATACGACGACGACGTTCGCCGGTGCCCTCGCAGCCTTCTACGCCCGCATCCCGCTGGTCCACGTCGAGGCCGGCCTCCGTACGCACGATCGGTGGTCGCCCTACCCGGAGGAGATGAACCGTCGCCTGACCACGCAGCTGGCCGGGCTTCATCTGGCGCCGACCGAGCAGGCCCGGGACAACCTGCTCGTCGAGGGGATCGCCGCGGAGGCGGTGGTCGTCACCGGCAACACGAGCATCGACGCGCTGCTGTGGGCGGTGAACCGCCCAGCACCGGACGACGCGCTGCTCGCCTCGCTCGGCGACGACCCGCGCCGGGTCCTGCTGGTCACCCTGCACCGGCGCGAGTCCTGGGGGGCACCGCTTCGAGCGGTCGCCGGCGCGCTCGCCGAACTGGCCCGCCTCGAGCCGGACCTGCTCCTGGTCCTGCCCCTGCACCGCAACCCCGTCGTCCGGGAGGCGCTGGTGCCGCTGCTCGGCGAGGTGGACAACGTACGACTGGTCGAACCGCAGGACTACGGGGTGTTCGTGCACCTCATGGCGCGGGCCGCCATCATCCTGACCGACTCTGGCGGCATCCAGGAGGAGGGGCCCAGCCTGGGCAAGCCGGTCCTGGTCGCGCGCGAGTCGACCGAACGACCGGAGGGCCTCGCGGCAGGCACGTCGTTGCTGGTGGGGACCGACGCCGAGCGCATCGTGACCGAAGTCCGGCGACTGCTGCACGATCCGGCGGCGTACCGCGCCATGGCTCGAGCAAGCAATCCGTACGGTGATGGCCGGGCCGCCGAGCGGACGGTACTCGCGCTCGGACGCTTCCTCGGCGTGAGCGAACAGGGCATACCGGACTTCCGGCAATAACCGTGCGTAACGTCCCAGTCCGGCAAACGGGCGCAGCCAGAACGGGACAAAGGGTGTTAGCCTCGCGTCTGCTCGCTGGAAGTTCGTCCCGCTGCTGCCCGGAGGTCCCTGTGTACCGTGGTGTTCTCGGTGGTGGCGGTACGGCCGTGCTGGGCGTCGGTTTCACCGCCGACAGGCTGCCTCTCACCGGTGTGCCGCTGCTTCTGCTGCTGCTCATCGCGCTGACGATGATCGTGGTCGGCGTCGTGATGACCCGGGTGGCCTTCGGATCCGCACCCGCCGGTGGCCCGACGCCTGCGTCCCGGACGGGACGCGGCACCAAGGGGTCATGACCGTCGCGGAGCCGATCGCCGCTGCGGAGCCGGCGGGGCGCCCGTCGCGCACCACTTTCGTGCAAGCGACGTCGGCCCTGCTGGTCGTCAGCGCCCTGCTGCTGGTCACCTTCGTTCACTACGGCCAGGTGCTCGAGGCGAGTATCAGTGCGGGATTGATCAACGCTCTGCAGATCTCGACGGCCTACGTCGTCGACACGTCGGTGATCTTCCTGCCCGGTCAGCGCTATGCCGGCTTCACGGTCAGTGCCGGATGCACAGCGACGCTTCTGGTGGTGCCGTTCTTCTTGATCACCGCCGGCCTGCTGTCGTTCAGCCGTTTCTCGCTCCGGCGGAGCCTGACTGCGCTGGGCGTGGTCACCCTGCTGATCTACGTGGCCAATCAGGCCCGGCTGCTGCTCATCGCCGGTGTCATGCGGCTGTTCGGAGGTGAGCGCGGCTACGAGCTCAGCCACGTCTTCCTGGGCACCATCGTGAGCACCCTCGGCGTGCTGTTCGCGATCGTCGCGTTCGTGGCCATCCTCGTGGGCTGGCGGCCGGCCCGCGCAGGTCGCCGCGAGACCGAACTGAGCCCCGTTGGCTGACCTCGGCTTCGCCGCGGCGAACGGCCTGGCCTTCCTGCTGTGCGTTCTGTTCCTCGGCTACGTCTCGCTCATCTTCGTGCCCTACTTCCGGCACCGGCCGACCGCGGCCGGGAACCAGCACCTGTTCCAGTGGCACTTCCTCGTGCCGTGCATGGACGAGCAGGCGGTGGTCGAGAAGACCGTGCGCGGCTTGCTCGCGTCGTTCCCGGCAGCACACGTCTGGGCGGTGGACGACGCCTCCGAGGACACCACCCTCGCCATCCTGCGCCGGCTCGAGCGACAGGACTCCCGCGTGCACATCGTCGCGCGGACCGCACCCGAGGCCAGGCAGGGAAAGGGCGCCGCGCTCAATGCCGGCTGGCGCGCCATTGACGAGGCACTGCCCGCCGGTCAGCCACGCGAGCGAGTCTTGATCAGTGTCGTCGATGCCGACGCAGTGCTCGACACCGATGCCCTGGCCATGGTCGCCGGTCCGACGTTCTTCGGCGACCACGAGGTCGGCGCGGTCCAGATCCAGGTCCGGGTCCGACCTGATCCCTTCCGCCCGATGAACGACCAGCCGTCGATCCCCCGGCGGCAACGGCTGCTGATCGCGCTGCAGGACCTCGAGTTCACCGGCCCGATCGCCGCCATGCAGATGCTCCGGAGCAAGACCGGCAGCGTGGCGATGGGTGGCAACGGCCAGTTCACCCGGCTGTCGGTGCTCAACGACGTCGCCGACCGGCACGGCACGCCCTGGCACGGCGCCCTGCTCGAGGACTTCGAGCTCGGCCTGCACGTCCTGCTGGCCGGTTCGCGTACGGCGTACTGCCACGACACCTCGGTGATCCAGGAAGGCGTTCCCCGCGTCGTGCCGCTGGTGCGCCAGCGCAGCCGATGGGCACAGGGCAGCATGCAGTGCCTCAGCTACCTGCGCGAGATCCTGCGCACGCGCCACCTGACCGCGGGTGGGACGCTCGAGATCGCCTACTTCCTGTTCTCGCCGTGGGTCCAGCTCGTCGGCGGTGTCGTCTACGCCACGCTCTTCTCCTCGGCCGCCTACTACGCCTTCACCGACCCCCTCGGGGTCGGGCACTGGTGGGGGGGTGGCGCCTGGGGCCTGGTGCCGCTGTTCCTGCTGTTCGGGGTCTCGCCCTTCCTCATCTGGGCCTTCATGTACCGCTCCCGGGTCCGTCCGGAGCTCAGCCTCTGGCGCGCGCTCGGGCTGGGGCTGGTCAACGCGCTCTACGTCTACTTCCACCAGGCGGCCACCTGGTGGGCGTTCTACCGCGTGATGACGGCACGCACCGACTGGAAGAAGACCGTCCGCTACTCCCAGCACGCCGTCGACGCCGCGCTCGACCTGCTGTTCCGGCCGCCCGCCCGCCCGCCCGGCGAGGCCCTGGCCCGCCTGCGCGGGAGTCGGGGCCCGGCGCCGTCTCGACCGCGCTCGGCGACGAGCGCCGCCGTCGCCTCTCAGTCCTCGCTCGCCCGGCTGCGCCGGGCGACCGTCACGCCACTGCAATCACCTGTTACACAGCGTGACGAAAAGGCTCTTCGAGGTCTGCGCGGAGCGTCCCCTTCGCCCATGTCTGTCGTATTTGCGGGGGTTCACAAACCCCAGGTGGATGCGCTACGGTACGACCCACTTTCGCCCCCCGCTCCACCCGTCCCATGGGTCCCGGACGCCGTCCGCGGTTCCGAACCTGTCACTGCGAGTCACTGAGGGAGCCTTCATGGCCACGACCCGGAGCGCGCGAGTCCTCGCCGCCGGCTTCACTGCAAGTCTCATCCTGGTCTCCGCCTCGCCTGCCGCGGCACAGGAGACCGGCACCGTCAACGGCAGTGCGTTCGGTGCCTCGATCAAGCTGGGCGGCGAGAACCTCCTGACGCCGACGCCACTCGTGAACCTGCCAGAGGACGGCACGTTCACAGAGGACGACACCGCCAACGTCGCCCTGCCTGGACTGCTCGACGCCCGCGTCCTTCGCGCCGAGACCGAAGGCGACCCGGAGACCGGAACGTCGACGGCGACTGGGGAGGTTGCCGACGTCGAGGTGCTGCCTGGACCGCTCGGAGCGACGCCGAGCTTGCTCAGCGCCGATGCCATCAGCGCCACCTGCACGGTCGGACCCGATGGCGACGACTTTGTTGGCTCGGCGACCTTGGCCAACGTCGTGCTCAGCAACGGCACCGTGCTCGACGTCAGTCCTGGTGCAAATACTGACGCGGACCTTCTGGTGGCCGAGATCTTCCTGAACGAGCAGACGGACAACGGTGACGGCAGCTTCACCGTCAACGCCATTCGCATCGTCCTGCTCCCAGGCCTCGTGCCCAGCGATCGAGACGGCCTGGAGATCATCCTCGGCTCGGCGACCTGCGGCCCGAACAGCGCCGCGCCGCCGATCAACGCCATCCCGACCGCCGGTCTGCCGATCGCGGCCGGGATCGTCGCCGCCTTCGTTCTCGGCGTCGTCGTGATGCGCCGCCGCGAGATGGGTCCGTTCGCCGCCTGACCTTGCAATGACGTTCTCGACACCGCGGGCGAAGGGTTGGTGACTTCGCCCGCGGTGTTGTGTCCAGGTGTGGCACGCTTGCGGTGATGTCAGGAGGGCCTGCTGTGGAGCCGAGCGGGTCAGCGGGAGTGCCTGAGGTCGCTGGAGTGCCTGCCAACGCCGAGATCACCGCACTGCGGGCCGAGCTGGAGGCTCTGCGCGGCCAGGTGGGTGCCGCCCTCCAGACCGGACTCGAGCGGGTTGCGGCCCGCACCGAAGCACGCCTGGACGACGTGATGGACACCCTGGGCGGCCGGCTGAGCGCCCGACTGGACGCGGCGGCGGCCGATCTCCGGCGCACCCTGAATGCCGCGCTCGAGGTCCAGGTCGACACCGCGGCCGTCACCCAGGCTGCAACGGCAGACACCCGGTCAGCCCTCGAGTCACGGGCGGTGGTCATCGAGACGGCTGTGACCGCGCTGGCCGAGCGGGTCGAGAGCCTCAACCGCGAAGGGGCCGAGGGCGCCCGCCAGCAGGTACGTGCGCTGGCCGCCGACCTCGCGACCTTGCGGCAGTGGGTCGACCCGGTCGAGAACCGGCGGTTGCGCGCTGAGGCGCAGGGTCGGGTGGAGAATGCACTGGTCAGCCGGGACCAGCGGCTGCTCGGCACGGTGTCCGACCTGCTGACCGCCGTGACCTCCGAGCGGGTGGCCACGCAGGCGCGGCTGCTGCAGCTCGAGGACGCGACGTCCCGGGTGCTGGACGCGCTGCTGACCCTTGATGAGAGGGGCGCCTCGCGCGCCGCTACCAGTGCTGCGCAGGTGGACGCCCTGCTCGCCGGCACGCAGGACCGCGTCGATGCGGTCCGCGCGGACGTGCGCAGCCAGCTCGCTCAGATCCGCGAGGAGCTGAGCTCCGAGCTGGGCACCCTGCGCTCGGAGCTGCACCAGGTGTCCGCCAACAGCGCGGCCGCAGGCCTTGCCGTCGAGACCCTGCCCATCCGCCTGGAGCAGGCCCTCAGCCGGGCCCAGGGCGCGATCATGATCGATTCCGCGCCAGCCGGCCAGAGCGGCCGTACGGCCCTGCTGCAGCTGCTCGCCGAGCACCGCGACGAGGTCACCACGCGCATGGACGAGTTCGCCGCGCTGGTCACCGAGACCGGAGCCTCCACGGGAGAGGCGCTCCAGGCTGTCGCGGAGCAGGTCCGCCGTGTCTCGAGTGGCCAATCCGCCGTTCCCGCCGAGCCGGGCACCCCTGTGCCGGTCGCCGAGACACCGCTCCAGCAACCTGTCACGCCGCGCAAGAAGAAGGCCGCTGCAAAGACGGGCGCAGCCCGCGCGGCTCCCGCCAAGCCCCGCCGGGCGGCCGCGACGGGCAGCGACGCGGACTCTGCTGTCACCCCACGACGCCCCCGCGCCTCGACCTCGACCCCGGCCTCGACCTCGGCCCCGACCAGGTCGACCTCGGTCAGGCAGGACGGCGTGACCGCCCCACGCCGCACAACGCCGACCAAGCGCGCCACGGCGGCGGGAACAGCCAAGCCTGGTGCGCCGAGCACCGCGAAGGCGCGGCCGCTGTCCGAACAGACGAGTGAACCGGCTCAGCCGGTCCGCCCGGTGGCACCACGCCGGGCCACACCGGTTGCGGCGGCACGCCGGCAGGTCAAGGCTGTCGCGGCCTATGCGCCGGAGCCCTCTTCGACCGACACCGCAGCCCAGGCCCGCGCCGAGGCCGAGCAGATCGAACCGGTGCGCCGGCTGTTCGCCCGCCGGCGCCTCTGAACAGGAGCCAGGTGCCGAACGACGCCGTAGGGAGCAGCGCGGACGAGCAGGCACTCGCCCGGCTGCGCGGTGTCGGAGCCGAGCCACCTTCACCCGCCGCCCCAGCGGCCGACCCGCCTCGGCCGGAACCACCCCCGGCCGTCCTCGAGCCCACCAGTGCCGCTACCGGCCCCGCCACCGGTGCCGCGCCCCGGCCGGCGTCCGCCGCACGCCTGCGCCGCGCGCTGGGCAACGTCGCCGGCATGGTCGCGCTCATCGTTGCCGTTGCCGCTGGAACGCTCACCGCCTTCGCCGAGCAGGCGCCTGCCGGTGTGCCGGTCTCCGACCAGCCGATCGGCAGCTGCTTTCGTGCGCTGGATCCCTATGAGCTCGTCGCGATCCCCAGCGACTCGAGCCTGCCCGTTCCGTGCACACAACCGCACGAGACCGAGTCGATGTGGACGATCGAGCTGACCGGACCGATCGCGGCAGCCAGGGTTCGCCCCAACGGTCAGCTGCTGAACCAGCAGTCGGGCGGCAGGTGCTTCGACTACGCACGCACCAGGGCCTATGTCGGCGCCGGGCCGTCGGACAACGTCGGGGGGGTCAACGCGGTGTCGCGCTTCCCGACAGCTGCCCAGTGGGCCGCCGGGGTGCGGGACGTGGTCTGCCAGGGATCGGCGGGTCTTCGGCCGCCGACCGGTCCCACCACCGACTTCCCCCTGGCCGGCGTCATGAGCCGGGCGGAGTCGGTGCGCTTTCGGCTCTGCCGCGCCAATCGCACCGAGCTGACCTGCGACCGGCCCCACACGTCCGAGGCGACCAGCCCGGACGTGATCCTGCCGGCGGGACCGTTTCCCGGCGCTGTCGCCGGGACCTCGTTGGCCGTGACGGCCTGCCGCCCGGTGGTCGAGGCCTACCTGGAGGCTCCGCTCGCCTCCCGACCGGACCTGGCCATCCTGGTCGATGGCCCCCGGGAGCGGGCGTGGGCTGAGGGAAACCGATCGGTCAACTGCTCCATCGCCTACGTCGACGGGCGCACGACGACGACCACGCTTCGGGGTGGTCTCCCATGACGATGACCGAGGCTCCCGCGGCCCGGCCGGTCCCGCCGGAGACAGCGCCGCCCGTCGGGCCGGGCCACGGCCGGAAGCTGGTCGTTGCCGCGATCGTGACAGGCGTGGTCTGGACCGGCATCGTGCTGGCCCGGCTGTTCGTCGGCGGCGCGATCGGCATGGGGGACCAGGGCGACGGCCGCCGGTTGATGTGTCAGCTCGGCGTCCGCAGCAACGCACCGTTCGACGCGAACCCGTCGGCGTTCCTCTACCCGACCTATGTCCCGCACACCTGGTACGGCGAGGCGTGCGCCGACTCGGCGGGGGGCATCTACCGTACGTCGGAGATCGCCCTGCTGTCGCTGGCCAAGATTCTGACGCCGGTGCTGGGCCTGCCTGGGGCGCTGGACCTGCGTGCCCTCGGAGTGATCTTCGCGGTGTTCACCGGTCTGTGCGTGGGTGCACTGGTGTTGGCCCTGCCTGGCGTGCTCCTCCTGCGGGTCGGCGTTGCGTCGCTGGTCGGACTGCTCGCCGCAGACAGCGCCGTCGCCCAGTACTTCATCTCCCCGTACAGCGAAGCCGCCGGGCTGATCGCGCTGATCGCCCTCTGTCCGGCGCTGCTGCTGCTGTGGCGACGGGGTCACACCACCTGGCCGACACTGGCGGCCGTCGGCTTCCTGTCGGCGGTGGCGCTCGGGGCGAAGACGCAGACCGCGGGGCTGCTGCCGGCGCTGCTGGTGGCGATTCTCTGGCTGCCGCACCGCCGCGGTGGGCCCTGGGCCGTGACGCGGATCCCCGGCCTCACGCTCAGCGCCCTGCTGGTCTGCCTCGTAGCGTATTTCGCGGCAACCAGTCCGGTCGGCCTCGCACAGCAGAACGTCTACGGTCAGGTCTTCGGGACCATCCTGCCCAACAGCCCGGACCCGGCGGCCGACCTTCGCAGCCTGGGTGCCGACCCGTCGCTCGCCGACGCGTCGGGGACCAGCCCGGAGAGTCCTGGTGCGGCCTCGCAGCGCCTGGAATACCTGACGTTCCGCGAGGAGGTCACCACCTCCAGCTATGTCCGCTTCTACCTGACGCACCCGGACCGGCTGGTGTCCCTCGGCGGGATCGGCCTGCAGGGGGTGGCGCGCTGGCGGCAGGACTACCTGGGCAGCTACCTGCCCGACTCGGGTCAGAAGCCGCTGGCCATCGAGAGCCGCGTCGACGTCTACGGCTCCATGTTCCGGGACGCCTTCTCGCTGGTGATCGTCCTGTTCTGGCTGGGCCTGCTCTACGTCGGTGTCCGCACTGCCCGTGACCGTCGGCTCTCGACGCCGGAGCAGAACCTCGGCCGGTTGTCGGTCTTCCTCGCCGCCGGGTCGCTGTCCCAGTTCTGGACGGTGCTGATCTTCAACGGCTTCCCCGACCTGTTCAAGCAATTGATCTTCACGAACCTCTTGCTGGCCCTTGGCGTGCCGGTGATGGTGGCCTGCGTCGCTGTACGCAGCAGGGCTTTCCGGCAGCGGTCTAGGGCGTGAGCTTGTGCTGGCGGCAGAAGTCGACAGCCGCCCTCGCCACGACCGAAGCCGGGGTGGCACCGGCGTCGCGGTGATCTGCCAGCAGCCGCCGGGCGACCTCCGGCGCGTCCAGGCTGCCGATCTCGCGCAGGTGCTCCCAGGCATACAACGCGAGTTCGCGGGCGGTCTCCTCCGGCAGGCCCGGGTCGCTCGCCCGGGCCTGGGCCGCAACCGTCTCCGCGTCATAGCCCCCGCTGCCGGCCTGCCCGGAACCACCGATCATGCTCACGGGTATGACGCTAGGCGGTGGACGGCCCAGCCTCGACGCAGGGGTAGCGTCTGGAGCTGTGAGCCAGGTCCCGCCGGACGGTGAGAAGCTGCCCCTGCACGCGGCAGCGGTGGCAGATCGCCGCGGACTGACAGCGACGGGCGCTGTCGCGACGGCTCTGCTGCTCGGCCTGGCCGGCGGCACGTTCGACGTCGTGACCGGCCCGGGTCTGCGCGCAGTCTTCGCGGTCGCCTTCGTCGTGGGCTGCGCGCTCGCTGCACTGCTGGTGCACCGGGAAGACTTGGTCGCTGCGGTCGTGATGCCGCCGCTGGTCTACGTGGTCCTGGCCTTCTTCGGGGCCGCCGTGGAGCGCCGAGCGGGCGCCGGCTCGTTCCTCACCCAGCAGGCGATCGAGATGGCCGGCTCACTCCTGCTCGGGGCTCCCGTCCTGCTGACCGCAACCGGCGTGGCCCTGGTCATCGCCCTCGTCCGGGCGGTGTCAGGCCGGCGGAGCTGAGCAAGCAGGTCAGGACACCGAGATCCCGCGCACACGCAGATCGCGGCGCAACTCCGGCGGTAGTGCGAACTGCAGGCTCTCGCGCGCCGACTCGACCTCGACGACGTCGTCGAAGCCACGCGCGGCGAGCCACTCCATCACCGAATCGACAAGTGACTCGGGCACCGAGGCGCCGCTGGTCAGGCCCACCGTCGACACGCCGTCGAGCCACGCCTCCTCGATCTCGGAGGCATCGTCGACGAGGTGGGACGCGCCGGCTCCAGCCTCCAACGCGACCTCGACCAGGCGCACGGAGTTGGAGGAGTTGCGGGACCCGACGACGAGCACCAGATCCGCACCTACTGCGATCTCCTTGACGGCGATCTGGCGGTTCGACGTGGCGTAGCAGATGTCGGCCGAGGGCGGCCCCTGCAGCAACGGGAAGCGCTGGCGAAGCGCATCGACCGTGAGGTTGGTCTCGTCCACCGACAAGGTCGTCTGCGACAGGTAGGCGACCTTCGCCGGGTCGCGGACCTGCACCTGAGCGGCCTCCTCGACGCCGTCGACGAGGTGCATGTGCTCCGGCGCCTGACCGGTGGTGCCGACCACCTCCTCATGCCCCTCGTGACCGATCAGCACGATGTCGAGGTCGTCGGCCGCGAAACGCTTGGCCTCCAGGTGCACCTTCGTGACGAGCGGGCAGGTGGCGTCGATCGTCTTGAGGGTGCGCGCCTTCGCCTCGGCATGCACCGTCGGAGCGACGCCGTGGGCCGAGAAGACCACCGTGGCACCCTCCGGCACCTGCTCGGTCTCCTCGACGAACACGGCGCCCTGCGCCTCCAGTGTGCGCACCACGTGAGCGTTGTGCACGATCTGCTTCCGCACGTAGACCGGCGGACCGTACGCCTCGAGCGCCTTCTCGACGGTGAGCACCGCACGGTCCACGCCCGCGCAGTAGCCGCGCGGTTTGGCCACCAGCACCCGCCGTCGGCTCCCGCCGGACGGGGCTTGCGCGGGCGTCATCACGGGAACCAGCCTACGTCCTGCCACGGCGTGTGGAGCCGAACGGGTTCGGGCACGCTGAGGGTCGGGTGACGATGTCACCTGCAACCCTGCCGTTGGAGGCCTTGCGACATGCCCACATCCCTACCGACACCTGTCGTCGCTGCCCTGGGCGTCGTCCCGACACTCCTGGATGGCGTACGCCGCCTGCCGGGCAAGGCGGTCCAGCTGCCCATCCTCGCCGTCAGCTCGGCGCTGACCGGGCTCGATTCGGCCCGACGGGAATACGTCGTGCTGGCCGAGCGCGGTGAGCGGCTGCTGTCCCGGATGCGTGGGACGTCGCAGAACGGCCTCGCCCATGATCCGGTCGCGCCGACAGCGGTGACGCCCGTCGACGAGCGGCCCAAAGGGGTTCCGACGCCGAAGGCCCCGTCAACGGCGACGCGGGTCGACAGCACCCGGATCGACAGCGCCGCTGCGCCCGACGTCGTGCAGACCGTCGAGCAGGTGTCAGCGGTGGTCGGTGGACCGGTCCTCGCCCACGAGGATCTGCCACTACCGGACTACGACCACCTGACGCTTGGCTCCTTGCGGGGGCGCATGCGCAGCCTGGACCTGCCGCAGCTGGTCGCTGTGCGGGCCTACGAGAAGGCCCACGCCGACCGCCTGCCGATCGTCACGATGCTCGACAACCGCATCGCCAAGCTGGCGAGCGACCCGACCGCTGCGCTCAGTCCCGGCGGTGCCGACCCGACCATCCCCGGGCCCGCGGACAGCGGGTCCAAGGTCAGCCCGGTCACCGCGGCACCGACGCAGCCGACCGCCTCACGCGGCGGCCTCGGCGACCAGAACCGGCTGCGCTGAGCGGCAATGGGCCTCGCCAACAGCGCGGAGCAGCCGCTGCCCGTACGCACCGTCGCGCGCTCGATCTCGGAGTGGGTCGGCAGGCTCGGCCGGGTCTGGGTCGAAGGGCAGATCACCCAGGTGTCGCGTCGCCCTGGCACGGTCTACCTGACGCTGCGCGACCCGGTGGCCGACATGAGCTTGTCCGTGACCTGCTCACGGCAGGTGTGCGACGCCGTGGTCCCACCGCTTGACGAGGGCGCCCGGGTCGTCATCCACGCCAAGCCCGACTTCTATGCCGGGCGGGGCACGCTGAGCCTTGCCGCCCTCGAGATCCGGCCCGTCGGCGTCGGGGAGCTGCTCGCCCGCCTGGAGCGTCTCAAGGTGCTGCTCGGCGCCGAGGGGCTGTTCGCCTCGGACCGCAAGCAGCCGCTGCCCTTCCTCCCCCGGCGGGTGGGGTTGATCACCGGCCGGGCCGGCGCGGCCGAGCGGGACGTTCTCGAGAACGCCCGCCGTCGTTGGCCCGCCGTCGATTTCGCTGTACGCGAGGTGGCTGTGCAAGGTCACCTCGCCGCGGCACAGGTCACCGCTGCACTGCGGGAGCTCGATCGCGAGCCGAGCGTGGACGTCATCGTCATCGCCCGCGGCGGCGGCAGTGTGGAGGACCTGCTGCCGTTCAGCGACGAGGGACTGTGCCGCGCCGTCGCCGCCTGCCGCACACCGGTGGTCAGTGCCATCGGGCACGAGCCGGACAGCCCCCTGCTCGACTTCGTCGCCGATGTGCGGTGCTCCACGCCCACCGATGCGGGCAAGCGGGTCGTGCCCGATGTGCGGGAGGAGGGTGTGCGGGTTCGTCAGCTGCGCGACCGGGGCCGCCGGGTCGCCGTGGGCAGTCTCGAGCGCGAGCGGTCCAGGCTCGAAGCGGTCCGCAGCCGGCCGGCGCTGGCGGACCCGTCGACCCTGGTCTCGACCCGGCGCGACGAGGTGGGCACCGATCACGAGCGGGCCCGGCGCTGCATCGCCGGGCGCCTGTCGGCCGCCCAGCACGACCTCGACCATGTGCTGGCCAGAGTCCTTGCGCTCAGTCCGCAGGCCACGCTCGATCGCGGCTACGCCGTGGTGCAGGACGAGGACGGCGCGGTGGTACGGAAGGCCGATGCTGTGCCGCCTGGCGCGGACCTCTCGGTGCGGCTCGCTGTCGGCACCCTGCTGGTCACGGCCGACTGAGGCCGTAGGTTGCCTCCGTGACCGAGTCCTCCAGCCTCACCTACGAGCAGGCCCGTGACGAGCTGACCGACGTGGTGCGGCGGCTCGAACAGGGCGGGGCGACCCTGGAGCAGTCGCTCGTGCTGTGGGAGCGCGGCGAGGAACTGGCCCGGATCTGTCAGGCCTTCCTGGACGGCGCGAAAGCGCGGCTCGACGCGGCCCTTTCAGCCGGCGTCCTGTCCACCGGCGCGGAGCGACCGGACGAGCACGCGTAGCTCCTCCAGTGAGGCCGTGCCTCGGGTGGTGCCCAGCACGACGGTCACCGCGCCGAACGCCCTCGTCAACGACAGCGAGCCGTCGGCGTCGCGGTACTGCTCCCAGACGTCCCCGTCCACGTCCACCGGCTCGAGCTGTCGGCCGTCACCGGTGATCGTCGGCAGGAAGACCGCGGCCGGCTCGGTGGAGGCGGCGTACTCGGCGTACTGCTCGGCGGTCGTGACGTAGCCGATGCGCAAGGCGCGCGGGTCAGCGGTGCGGCTCGACGAGGTGGCCCGCCACTGCTTCGGCACGACCGACGGCACCGGTGCGCCAGGTTCGTCTGTCGTGAAGGCCGTGATGTCCGCGGCCGGGTCGACCGGGCGCAGCACCTGCTCGTCGCTGCTCGGCGGTTGCGCGAAATACCACACGGCGACGACGACGAGCAGCACCAGGCTGAGCGAGCGCACCATGTCACCGGCGCCCTCGCGCCCGCGCTTCTTCGGCCCTGCCCGCTCCGTCTGCTCCGTCACCCTGACATTCGCCCCCGGAACCTTCGACACTGGGCCATTGTCGCCCAGGATGCCGCTAACGACCCGCCAGGACCTCACTCATGGCGTCGAGGACGCCGAGCGCCTCGTCCAGGGTGTTGTAGAAGTGCGGTGCGACCCGGATGCCGACACCCGGGCGATGGTCGACGACCGTCCCCCGTACGACGAGGGCGTCGTGCACCCGCTCCGCATCTCCGGGGTCGATCGTCACGTGACCGCCCCGATGGTGCGGGTCGTGCGGGGAGCGGACCGTGAACCCGCGTTCAAGCGCGGCTTCCAGCAGCGGCTGCGTCAGGGACAGTGACCGCTCGCGAACACGCTGCATCCCGATGTCCGCGAGCGCGGCGTAGGCCGGTTCGGCGGCGTAGGCGGCGCAGACCCCGGGTGTTCCCCCTGCGAAGCGACGGACGCCTGGTGCATAGGCATTCTCGGGATCGAAGGCGAACGGAGCGAGCTGCCCGAACCAGCCGGCGGTGACCGGCTCGAGCAGCTCGCTGACGTGCGGTGCGGCGTACATCCAACCGTTGCCCGGGCCACCGGACAGGTACTTCACCGATCCACCCAGATAGAGGTCGACGTCGAGGGCGACCACGTCGACGGCCAGGGTGCCCGCCGCCTGGTAGCCGTCGACGGCAACCAGAGCCCCGACGGCATGGGCTTTCTCGACGATCGGCGCGAGGTCGACGACGGTCGCGGTGCGGAACAGCACATGACTGCACTCGACCAGCAGCGTGCGCTCGTCGATGGCGTCCACCAGCTGCTGGATGTCGAAGCCGAGCCCGTCGGCCTGCGCCGCGATCACCACCGCCTCGCCACCGAGCCGTCCGATCTGCGACCAGGTGTGCAGGCTGCCCGGCCATTCGAGGGCACTGGTGACCACGCGGTTCCGCGTGCCGCGCCAGGAAAGACTCGCGACCAGGTCACCGAGCAGGTCCGCGACGTTCTGCCGCAGGACCGTCGTGCCGGGCGGGGCACCGACGAGTGAGCCGACGAGGTCGGCCACCCGCTCCACCTCCGGTACCCACCGCTCCCACGCCACCACGCCGTGCTCGGCCCACGACGTGGTGAACTCGGCGAGCCGCTCGGGTGTCCGCCGATGCATGGCGCCAAGGGTGTGACTGGCCAGGTAGGTCTTTCGCGACAGGATCGGGTAGTCGTCGCGGCGCCCCAGCAGATCCTCATGGGCGCTCACGGGCCACCGGCGATCCGGCCGATGAGATCGAGCACGTCGCCAGCCAGCTTGGTCGCCGCCGGCTCGCTCTCGCAGACCGCGACCTCATGACCCGCCTCGCTGATCACCGTCGTGAGGACCAGCACCAAGGCGTCGCCCCAGGGCTCGCCCGCATCGTCGGGGCCGTGCCGCAGAAGCGTGGCGTTGCGCCTGGTCCACTCCCGGTAACGGCGGCGAGCCACCAGCTCGAAGCCAGGTGGCCCACCGCCGGCCAGGAACAGCCGGGCGAGGTCGCGCTCGGCCCAGCAGCCGTCCAGATAGGCCCGGCCACCCGCCACGAACAGGGCGACCGGCTCGCTCTCGCCCTCGGCGCGCGAGTGCCGGACCGCTGCGGCTGCGCGCGACTCCTGCCGTTGCTGGTAGTCCTCGAACAGGGCCAGGTAGAGCTCGGCCTTGCCGCCGAAGTGGTGATAGAGGCTGCCGACGCTGGCCCCGGCGCCCCCGACGACCTCGGCGATCGAGGCCTCGGCGAAGCCGGAGGCGGTGAACACCGAACGCGCCGAGCTCAGCAGGGCCGCCCGGGTCGTGGCAGCCCTGGACCCGATGCGGGGTTCGGTCACGGCCCGTCAGTGGCGAACGGGACCCGGCGTCGCTCACTGATCTGACCGATGGTGCTCCACTGGTTGCCGCCGAGCCGGGCGAGCGGCCGGAGCAGGTCGATGGCCGGCGAATCCCTGCGCAGCACGCGCAGATCGACGGCCACCCAGACCACCTGCCCGAACACCACCGTGGAGCCTCCCCCGAAGTCGACGGTGTCGAGCAGCCGACACTCGACCGCGGCAGGTGACTCGGCCACCCGGCAGGGCCCCACTCGCGAGCTCGGCTCGCGGGTGAGCCCGACGGCGTCGTACTCACTGATGTCCGGTGGGTAGTCGGTGGCCGTTCGGTTGACCTTCTCGACGAGCTCCTCGGGACACAGGTTCACGACGAACTCCCCGGTCGCGACCGCGTTCCGCAGCGAGTCCTTCGACCCCACGGAGGTGAACTGCACCACCGGCGGCGTGACGGAGGAGATGGTGAAGTAGGAATGCGGGGCAAGGTTGTCGACGCCGTCCGCCGAACGGGTCGACACCCAGGCGATCGGCCGGGGCACCACGATGGCGTTCAGCAGCTGGTACATGTCCGCACCGAGAGCAGCAGGGTCGAAGTCGCGGCGTGGCACCGGACCACCTTAGGCAGCCGCAGCGACCACGCGCCGAGTCGATCGGCATCGGCACCCACTAGGGTGCGCACCATGAGCGAAATGCTGCCCGAAGAACTGGTCGTGTCCGCCGAGACCCCTGACCGAAACCTCGCCATGGAGCTGGTTCGGGTGACCGAGGCCGCCGCGATGGCCGGGGGCCGCTGGGTGGGTCGCGGCGACAAGAACGGTGGCGACGGGGCGGCCGTCGACGCGATGCGCAGCCTGATCGGCACGGTGTCCATGCGGGGCGTCGTCGTGATCGGCGAGGGCGAGAAGGACGAGGCCCCCATGCTGTTCAACGGCGAGGAGGTCGGCTGCGGTGACGGTCCCGAGTGCGACGTAGCGGTCGATCCGATCGACGGCACGACGCTGATGGCCAACGGAATGCCCAATGCCATCGCCGTCATGGCCGTGTCCGAGCGCGGCACGATGTACGACCCGAGCTCGGTCTTCTACATGGACAAGCTCGTCACCGGCGCCGAAGCTGCCGGGGTCGTCGACATCACCGCGCCGCCGGCGTTCAACATCCAGGCGGTGGCCAAGGCCAAGGGGGGAGCGGTCGAGGACGTCACCGTCTGCATCCTGGCCCGCCCCCGCCACGACGAGCTGGTGCGCCAGGTGCGCGAAGCCGGCGCCCGCATCAAGTTCATCACCGACGGCGACGTCGCGGGGGCCGTGATGGCCTGCTCGGAGGGCACCGGCATCGATCTCATGATGGGCATCGGCGGCACCCCCGAGGGGATCATCACGGCCTGCGCCGTCAAGTGCCTCGGCGGCACGCTCCAGGGCAAGCTCTGGCCGAAGACCGACAGCGAGTTCAAGAATGCGGCGGCGGCCGGGCTCGATCTTGACAAGATCCTCGACACCGACGACCTGGTCCGCAGCGACAACGTCTTCTTCGTTGCGACCGGCATCACCGACGGGGAGCTCTTGCACGGTGTGCGCTACCGCGGCGGTGGCGCGACCACCGAGTCGCTCGTGATGCGCAGCAAGTCCGGCACCATCCGTCGGGTCACCAGCCAGCACCGGCTGACCAAGCTGCGCGCCTATGCCGCCGTGGATTACGAGCACCACTGACCCCACGTGCGCCTCGCCACCTGGAACGTCAACAGCATCGGGGCCAGGCTGCCGCGGCTGCTGCCGTGGCTCGAGCAGGTTGGCCCGGACGTCGTCGCGCTGCAGGAGACCAAGTGCGCAGACGCCGCCTTTCCGTATGCCGACCTGCGTGCGCTCGGCTACGAGGCAGCCCACGCCGGTGACGGCCGGTGGAACGGCGTCGCCCTGCTCTCCCGCCTCGGCGTGGCGGAGGTCTCAGGATCCCTCGCCGGCCATCCCGAACCGCGGCTGGTGTCGGCACAGTGCGGTCCGCTGCATGCCACGTCGGTGTACGTGCCGAACGGCCGCGCGCTCGGCGACCCGCACTACGCGTACAAGCTGGCCTGGCTCGCGGCGTTGCTCGAGAGACTCGAGTCGGCGGACCCGGCGCAGCCCCTGGTCGTCATGGGGGACATGAATGTCGCCCTGCGCGACGCCGACGTGTGGGACATTCGCGCCTTCTCGGACAGCACGCACGTCACTGCGGCCGAGCGGGCAGCTCTGCAGTCCCTGCTCGACTGGGGGCTGGTGGACGTGGTGGCGCGACCGGGCAAGGGCGAGTTCCCCTTCACCTACTGGGACTACCGGGCCGGGATGATGCACAAGAACCTCGGCATGCGCATCGACTACGTCCTGGCGACCCGGGCTGTGACGGTGCGCGACGCCTGGGTGGATCGCGAGGCCCGCAAGGGGAAAGGCGCCTCGGACCACGCTCCGGTCGTGGTCGACATCGACGTCTGAGACCTTCAGGTCCCCGAGCAACCTGTCGATAGGTCTCCCAACGCCTTGCGCCATCTGGGTGCGGGCGCGAAGGAGGCCTGTCCTCGATGCGTGCCCGGTCCCGTGCGCTGACCGCTCTGCTCGCCGCTGTCGCGGTGATCCTCACCACGGGCCTGGCCATCGCCTCCCCGGCAGGCGCGTCACCGGCCACCACCGGATCTGGAGCTGTCGCCGGCCGGGTGCTCGTGCAGTACCGCGCGGACACCCCGGTCGAGACCCGAGCCTCGCTGGAGCGGGCGCACGGCCTGAGCAAGGTCAGGAAGCTGGACCGCATCGGCGTCGAGGTCCTGCAGACCCGGCCCGGGGACGAGGCCGCAACGATCGCGGCCCTGCAGCGATCCGGCCGGGTGGTCTTCGCCGAGCGCGACGGTCGCACGACAGCAGCAGCGGTCACGCCGAACGACTACTGGTGGCCGCAGCAGTGGGGACCGGTGAAGGTCAACGCACCGCGAGCCTGGTCGGCCACCACGGGGGCGTCCTCCGTCGTGGTCGCCGTTCTCGACTCGGGTGTGTCGGCCCACCCGGACCTTTCCGGAAAGCTCACCGCTGGGTACGACTTCATCAATCTCGACTCCTCGCCGATCGACGACAACGGCCACGGCACGCTCGCCGCCGGCGTCGTCGGGGCGCTGTCGAACAACGGCATCGGGGTGGCGAGCCTGTGCTGGCAGTGCAAGATCATGCCGGTCAAGGTGCTGGCGGCCGACGGAAGCGGCAGCTACTCCGCTCTCGCGGACGGCATCGTCTGGGCAGCCGACCGGGGCGCCAAGGTCATCACCATGAGCCTGTCGGGCGACGACGACTCCGCGGCGCTGCGGAGCGCCGTGCAGTACGCCCGGAACAAGGGTGCGGTCCTCACCGCCGCGGCCGGCAACGCCGGCTGTGACTGCAGGAGCTTTCCCGCTGCTTTCCCGGAGGTGATCAGCGTCGGCGCCAGCGACACCACGGACGCCCGAGCGAGCTACTCCAACTACGGCTCATGGGTCGACGTCGCCGCACCGGGGACGAACTACACGACCACGATGTCCGGGGCCTACGGCTCGTTCTCCGGAACGTCCTCCGCCACGCCGGTCGTCGCCGGTGTGCTGGCGCTGCTGCGATCGGCCGCACCGCTCGCCTCGGTCGGTGCGATCGAGACAGCGCTGCTGTCGACAGCCGCGCCCGTCGGATACGTCGCCACCGGACGGATCGACGCGGCGGCCGCCCTCGCCGCCGTGACCGGCGTGCCCATCACCACGGGTTTCCCGCTGACCGGGGCCATCGGGGCGATGTACCCCAGTGTGGCTTCCGTGCTGGGAGCCCCGACGAGCGCGGAGTTCTCCGTGCCCGGTGGTCGGGCTCAGAGCTTCCAGGGTGGCGACATGCTGTGGTCGGTCGCCACCGGGGCGCGCGAGGTGCATGGCGGCATCCTCGGCAGATACCGCACACTTGCCGGGCCGTCATCGCCGCTCGGCCTGCCGACGACGCACGAGACCGCGACGCCCGGGGGCTACGGCCGTTACAACCACTTCCAGGGGGGCTCGATCTACTGGAGCCCCGCGACCGCGGCCTTCGAGGTCCGCGGCGCGATCCGTGGTGCCTGGGCGCGGCTGGGGTGGGAGCGCAGCGCGCTGGGCTACCCGGTCACCGGCGAGCTCGGCACACCGGACGGTGTCGGGCGCTTCAACCACTTCCAGACCGGCTCGGTCTACTGGACCCCATCGACCGGTGCGGTCGAGGTGCGAGGGGCCATCCGGGCCACCTGGGCGCGGCTGGGCTGGGAGCGCAGTGCGCTGGGCTACCCCGTGACCGACGAGCTCGGCACACCGGACGGTGTCGGGCGCTTCAACCACTTCCAGACCGGCTCGGTCTACTGGACCCCGTTGACCGGTGCGCGGGAGGTCCGCGGGGCGATCCGCGGCCACTGGGCCGCACTGGGCTGGGAGCGGGGCCTGGGCTATCCCGTGAGCGACGAGTACGACGTGCCGGGCGGTCGCCGCAACGACTTCCAGCGCGGCTCCATCGTCTGGGACGCCGGGACCGGGGCGACACGCGTCGTCTGACGGCGGCAAGATGGCCGGTATGACAGATCCGACGGGCGCGTGGCGGACCGAGCACGACAGCATGGGCGAGATCTCCGTCCCGGCCACGGCGAGGTACGGCGCGCAGACGCAGCGGGCGGTCGAGAACTTCCCGATCAGCGGGCAGCGGATCGAGCGAGCCCACATCGAGGCGCTCGCCCGCATCAAGGCCTCCGCCGCGAAGGTCAACGCCTCGCTCGGCGTGATCGACCCGGGAATGGCACAGGCGATCGAAGCGGCGGCGGCCGAGGTCGCCGCCGGCCAGTGGGACGACCACTTTCCGGTCGACGTGTTCCAGACCGGCTCGGGAACCAGCAGCAACATGAACATCAACGAGGTCCTCGCCTCACTCGCGAGCGAGAAGCATGGCGCGCCAGTGCATCCCAATGACCACGTCAATGCGAGCCAGTCCAGCAACGACGTCTTCCCCAGCAGCATCCACATCGCCGCAACCTCGGCGATCGTGTCGGACCTGGTCCCGGCCCTCACCTCGCTGGCCGAGTCGCTCGAACGCAAGGCTGGGCAGTGGGCCGATGTCGTCAAGGCCGGCCGCACGCACCTGATGGACGCCACCCCCGTCACGCTCGGACAGGAGTTCGGCGGCTACGCCGCACAGGTGCGGTACGGCATCGAGCGGCTGCGCAGCTCGCTCCCCCGGCTGGCCGAGCTCCCCCTCGGTGGCACCGCCGTCGGCACCGGCATCAACACCCCGGCCGGCTTCAGCGCAGCAGTCATCGCCGAGGTGGCTGCCGCGACCGGCCTGCCGCTCACCGAGGCGCGGGACCACTTCGAGGCCCAGGGCGCTCGCGACGGGCTGGTCGAGGCCAGCGGACAGCTTCGTACGATCGCCGTCGGCCTGTACAAGATCAGCAACGACCTGCGCTGGATGGGCTCCGGCCCGCGAGCCGGGCTCGGCGAGCTCGCCCTGCCCGATCTGCAGCCCGGCAGCAGCATCATGCCGGGCAAGGTCAACCCGGTGATCCCGGAGGCGACCTGCATGGTCGTCGCCCAGGTCGTCGGCAACGACGCGGCCATCGCCTTCGCCGGCGCCTCCGGGGCTTTCGAGCTCAACGTCATGCTGCCGGTGATGGCCCGCAACCTGCTCGAGTCGATCCGCCTGCTGGCGAACGTCAGCCGGCTGCTCGCCGACCGCTGCGTCGACGGCATCGTGGCCGACGAGGCCCGCTGCCGCGAGCTGGCCGAGTCCTCCCCGTCGATCGTGACCCCGCTGAACCGCTACCTCGGGTACGAGAACGCCGCGGCCATCGCGAAGACGTCGCTGCGTGAGCGCAAGACCATCCGTCAGGTCGTCCTCGAGAGCGGCTACGTGGAGCGGGGGGAGCTCACCGAGGAGCAACTCGATGCGGCACTGGATGTGCTGTCGATGACCCGTCCGCCGGCGTGACGCTGCCCTCCCCCCGACCACCCCGACTTCCCCTGCCGTACGACACAGCTCGCCCCCCAGAACGTGCCGTTTCGAAGGGGAAGTCACGACCAGTTGCCGCAGACGCCCCTACCTGCTCAGGGAAGGAACTTCGCGTCCGAGTGCGCCTCTGCCACGATGACCTCGGCGCCGGGCAACCCTCCCGCCGCCGGGTCCAGGAGAACCACGTGGATCGCCCTGACGGTGAGGCCGGTGTGCCCGGGGACCGTGCCGTCGGAGCAGCCGCTCGCCAGCGTGCCGCCGTTCTCGCAGGTCTGCTCGTTGAGGACGACGAACCCGATCCCGGGCAGCCCGATGACGGTGTTCGGGGGCACCGGGGCACTGATCGCCACGCCCAGCACCCTCAAGCCGAGGAACTCGGTGCCTGCGGCGTTGGAGCTACGGCTCCCCGCCGTTGCCGTGCTGTTGGCCTGCGACGTCACGGCCCGGGCGCTGACCGAACAGCCGGTCACGGTCTCCACGACGCAGACGAAGGCGGCCTCGGCGACGCTCGTGGCCGTGCTGCTCGTCGCCCCCAAGGTGCCCGTGCTGCTGGAGGTGGCCGTCTTCGTGGTGGCAAGGGTCCCGACGACCGCGGTGTTGAGCGTCTGGCTGGCTGATCCACCGCTCGGCGGGATCTTGACGTAGCCGAGCGTGGTCGGCAGGAGCGACGGGTCGGTCTGCACATCCAGGATGAAGGCGCTTCCGCTGACCGCCTGCTTCGCCTGTGCGCCGCAGACGGTGGTCTGTGGGAAGTCCGCATGCGCAACCGCTTGCGACACGATGACGTCGCTGGCTGCGACGCCGAGGACCAAGCCGGTGATCTTCACACGGATCATGTTGACCGTGACGTTCGCCGCGTACGTCCCACCTGAGCTGCCCGTGGGTGTCGATGTCGACGAGGCGTCCTCATAGATGGCGACGTAGCTGCCAGAACCGAACACCAGCGCTGGCAGATCAATGCGGAGGTTGGGCGAGACTGCCTGCGCGACAGGCGGCAGCGGGCCGCTGCCGTCGAGGTCGATCTTCAGCCCCTCGATCACCGAGCCGGTCGAGCTCACGGTGGTCGAGCTGCCGGTGGCGGTGGCACTGGCCACCCCCCGTACCAGGGAAGCCTGAACCACCCCGAGCACGTTCACGTCGGTCGCTGTCGCCACCGAGATGGCGTTGGCCTGCGCCGGCGACGAGGTGATGGTGCTGGTGCTCTCGGTCTTGAGGACACCGGCCTGCAGCACCCCCGGCAGGCTGACGCCGATCAGCTGCGTGAACTCGCTGTCGGCGCCGACGCCCGACTGGCTGCTGTCGACACTTGTGTGGTCGTGCCCGGTGTCGTTGCCCGCCGGCAAAGTTGCGTCGAGCAGGGTCAGCCCCAGCAGCGACTGGTGTGCCAGGGCGCCCGTGGCACTGCCGTTCGCGTTGGCACCGGACGGGTTGTCCGAAGGCACGACGCTGACACAGACCCGGTTGGAGCTGACCGGAGCACCAAGGTTCTGATCGGGGCTCTTGATCGTGGCCTGGTTGCAGACCTCACAGGCCACCAGGCTGGTCACCTTCACCGTGAGGGTGACGGAGCCACTGCCTCCCGCCGCGACCGTGCCGATGGGCCAGGTCACCGTGCCGGCGCTGTGGGTGCAGCCCCCGGTGCAGCTCTGGAACGCGGTGTTGCTCGGCACGGTGTCGCTGATCACCACACCGGTCGCCGGGGCGTTGCCGGTGTTGGTGTAAGTCAGGGTGTAGGTGATCAGGCCGGCCGAGTCGACCGAGGTCCTGTCAGCTGCCTTGGCCAGCGCGAGCGCGGGCTTGGCGGTGACGGTGACGGTGGTCTCGTTGGAGGTCTTCGGTGGCTCCTGATCGTTGTCGGCCACCCCGACGTTCTTGATCGTGGTGGTGCCGGCCGGGAACGAGGCAGCTAGCTTGGCCTGGAAGGTCAGCGTCCGACTGCCC
>JBBSKF010000004.1:0-58640 GCA_038256525.1 Mycobacteriales bacterium
GCCGGCCTACCCATTGTGGGCAAGGTGGCGTAATCACCGTCGAGACGGGCGTGTCGCATACGTACTCGGGGGCGGCGCGGGTCAGCGGAAGTCCTCACGCGGCAACGCACGCGTAAAGTCATCAGGAGATGATGCAAACCGTGCCTCTGGAGGTCCTCATGCGCACAACCCTGGTTTTGGATGACGACCTGCTCACGGAGGCACAACGGCTCACCGGCACGACCGAGAAGACCGCCCTCGTCCGGCAAGCCCTGCGCGCGCTGATCGAGCGCGAGAGCGCCCGCCGACTGGCCACGCTGGGCGGGACGGAACCAGGCCTGGCCATCGCGCCACGCCGCCGCCCCGAGGACACATGATCCTGGTCGACACCTCGATCTGGGTCGATCATCTCCGGAACGGCGACAGCGCGCTCGCGCGACTGCTCGACGCCGGCCTCGTGCTCGGCCACCCCTGGGTGGTCGGTGAACTCGCTCTGGGTCATCTGGCGCAGCGCCAGGAGATCCTGCGCCTGCTCCACAGCCTGCCGGCAGCGCCGATGGCCGAGGCCGAAGAGATTCTCCTGTTCATCGAACGCCACCAACTGATGGGACGAGGAATCGGGTACGTCGATGCTCACCTGCTCGTCGCCGCCCGACTTGCCGCGGCGAGCGTGTGGACCCGCGACAAGCGCTTGGCCGCCATCGCGGCTGATCTGGGTCAAGCCGTCGCTCCGAGTCTGGTCGAGCAGTAGCCCGTCCCGAACGGCTGCAAGGAGCACCGCCCCACCCCGGCCTTGACCCTCCGAAGTGCCTGAGCAACGCCGTACTTGGGCGGTTCTCGGCGCGGCGGAACCGTCGGAAGTCCGGCGTTGATCACGGGGGGGGGGGGGCTGACCTCAGTCGAGCAGCGCCCGCGGGCAGAGCCGGACGGGAAAGGGCAGGTCGAGCGCGAGCACCTGGTCCCCAGTGACACACCCGACCTCGACGTAGCGGCCGTCCCGCAGCTGCAGAGCCGTCACGGAGGGTTCAGCCGGGTCGACCATCCAGTACGACGCCACGCCGCTGTCCTCGTACAGGCCCCGCTTGAGCAGCAGATCCTTGGACCGAGTCGATGGCGACAGCACCTCGACGGCCAGGAGCAACGGCGCGACGATGTTGGTCTCCCCCACGTCACTGCACCGCACGACCAGCAGGTCGGGCTGGAGCGAACGACGGTTCGTCGGCTGGAAGTCCAAGGGGGCCAGCAACACCTGCAGGTCCCGGGGGCAGGCGGCCCGCAGAAGCAGGTGCAGCTCCCCGAGAACGACCTGGTGACGCGACCGGGGCGCCGGGCTCACGAGCAAGCACCCCGTCGGCCAACTCGTACTGCAGCCCGTCGTCCGGGAGCGCGGCCAGGTCCGCCACGGTCCAGTCATCGCCACGCGGCATCACCGTCACCCGGTTCATTCTGCTCCCCCTCCGGCGCACGTCCACGACGGCCGAGCGGTCCGAACGGCACGACTGGCTCCGCACCGTCGCTGCTACCCCTCCGGTTCTCGGTGCCGCGACCGCCCCGGCCGAGGCGGCGGTCCGGCACCCGGTTCACCTTGCCCGGCAGCCCAGCCCCTACCGATAGAGCTCTTCCAGGTCGATCAGGTGTGCATCCGACCGCCCGCGGACGGCATCGCGCAGCGCCCGGTCGAACCCGTTGCGGCCGAACAGTGCGAGGTGTGCGCCGCCGGCATCGACGCCGCGTGCCGTCAGCGACGTGCGCAGCAGGTCCAGCCGTTCCAGGTCACGCGGCGAGCGCGGCGTGTTCGCTGCCTTCGCCTCGCCGGCGTCCAGGTCTGGGCGAGGCGCTCGAAATGCGGGCCCAGGATGTGGGCCGACACCGACGCTTGCGCTGCGGCCCAGACGTGTTCGCTCTGACGCTCTTCGAGCAGCTCGCGATAGGGCTCGATCACGAGCTGCCCGAGACGGACGATCGGATCGGCGACGAAGTAGGTCGGGCGCCGCTGCAGGAGCACGTCTTCCTCTGCTAGGCGGGGTCAGGGCCGAGCTGGATCGACCGAGGGCACGTCCGAACTCCCGCGGGCTGTGCCGTCCGGTGGCGATCACATACAAGATCGTGTCGTACAGCGCCTTGTCCTGCACGCGAGGGTCTTCCCGCAGCAGATATCCGGTCTCGTCGAACAGCGCGTGCGCCGGGTTGAGCAGGGTCCGGGACAAAGCTGCGGGCGAGCCGGAAGTCGAAGGGTCGGACCAGCAGGACGCTCGGGATCTCCGGGCTGTGGTCGAGCAGATAGGGCAGTTCGTCGAGTACGAGGAGGCGCGCCGGTCCGCTGCCGCCCGGTCCGGCGGCGCGCCGCCGCCGGTCAACCCGAGCGCGGTGCGGAAGGCGACGGACCAGTCCGGGAACTGGACAGCGCCAGGCGGCAGGCCGAGTCATTCGCCGACGACCGCGCTGAAGGGCGCTGACCCGGTCGCCAGGCGGCACACTTCATCCGTGCCCTCCCCCGCCGGCTCCACCTCGGCCTTCACCCAGCTGCGCGCACTCATCGCGCTCCGCCGGACGATGGTGCGCTCGCGAGGGGGCCGAGTCGGCTTCCTGCTGCTAGCCCTGATCGTGCCGCTAGGGCTGGTAGGGGCCGCGTCGGCGGGGCAGTTCATCCCAGTCGAGCAGGCCTTCGAACTGAGTCTGGTCGCTCCCACAGTGTTCCTGGGCTTCGCGATCCTGTCGCTGTTGTCTCCCCTCGCCTCCGGCGGCGGCCAGGACCTCTACCCGCCCGAGCAGCTGGTGGCCTTCCCGGTGCGCGCCAGCACCCAGTTCCTCTCCGGGCTCGCCGTGCTGCCCCTCAACCTGGCGTGGGTAACCCAGCTGCTTGCCGTCGTCGCGGCCGCGTTCCTCCTGCTGCCCTTCTCTGTCTCAGCGCTGCCGGCCACCATCGTGCTGACGGCGTACGTGCTGGCCGTCTCGGCTGCAGGGCAGCTGGTCACGTGGTTCTCCATCGGCCTGCGGCGGAACCGGCCCGGCCGGCTGCTGGTGTGGGGACTCGTCTCGGTCCTGGCCGTCGGCGGCATCATCGCCGTGCGGTTCGTCGGCGCCACGAACCTTCTCGACGCCAGCCCGACCACCCAAGTGGTGATCGCGGTGCTGAATGCAGGGCTAGGTGCTGCCGCCGGCGAGTGGCCGACCCTGGCCGTTCTCCTCGTGCTGGCTGCAGCCGGCCTGGCGCTCGGCTGGCGCACGTGCGCCTGGGCGCTGCACCGACCCGGGGACGCGGGGGTCTTTCGCGAGTCGCGGCCGGTTCGTCGCCGGCCTGACATCTCGTTGGCCATGGTTGACCGCGCCAGCGTCTGGCGCTCCCCCTCCCTGCGCCGAGGGGTGCTGGTCCTCGGGCTCCTGCCGGGGGGCATCTCGGCCGTGCTCGGGATCGACTGGACGACGCTGGTCATCCTGCCCGGCCTAGTCGCTGCCGGCGCGGGGCTGCTGTTCGGGGTCAACGCCTTCTGCCTCGACGGGACAGGCGCGGTATGGCTCGCCTCCCTGCCGCACGACCCCGCCTTGGCGATCCGGGCCAAGACCCAGGTGCTGGCCGAAGCCTGCCTCGGCTGCGTGCTGCTCGCCGTGGTCGCCGCCGTGCTGCGCGTCGACAGGCTCCCGACGTCCGCGGAGCTCAGCGCTCTGCTGTGCGCCGTCGTCGTCACGATCGCCTCGGTCGTCGGGACGTGCCTGCGCTACTCGACGACGCGACCGCACAAAGCTGAGTTACGAGGTTCGCGCGACACTCCGGCGCCGCCCGGAGCAATGGCGGTCTACTCACTGCGCCTAGCGATGGGCACGACCTTCCTGGGACTCCTCCTGTCCGGCGCCGCCCAGCTCGGTGTCTGGTGGCTGCCCTGGCTCGTCGCCACCCCTGCGCTCCTGCTGGCGGCGCGACGTGTGGTTACCGCCTGGTCACGCTGGGCTGACCCGCCGACCCGAGCCTGGGTGGTGGCGACAGTGGCACAGGGATGAGCGAGCCGCGATCCCTGTGATTCGGCCTCAGCAGGGGGTCACCCTGCGTAGGCTTACCGGATCGAGGAGACAGCGATGCAGGGGGCGCACGTCAGGGTGGGACGAGGGATGCGGCACGGAGGCGGCGAGCGAGGCGCGAACGGCGGTCCGGCGACCCGTCGAAGCAGCGGACCCCCGATGTTGGAACGCGCCAGGAGCATCGCGTGCTCTGCCGCCGCTTCGACGGCTGCAACGCCGTAAGTCGTACGTTTCAGGAATGAGCAGGTACTCAAGAATGAGGAGCAACGCCCCGATGGCACGTCAGGAAGTCAGCAAAGTCTCGGCCGGCGAAACGTGCAGGACTTCAGCCGCGGTCCCCCCAATCTGGGTGACGCATGCTCGAGAGGGACAGGACCGCACGTGAATCGCCGCATCGCCCTGCTGTTGGCCGCCGTTCTCATTGCCGGCCTGGGCACGACACTGGTCTTCCTTTATGTGAAATCTGCCGACGACCGAGCGATCGAGGCACAGGCCCCGGTGACCGTCCTCGTCGCCAAACTGCCGATTGCCGCGGGGACCAGGGTCCAAGATGCAGCCAACGCCGGATCGTTCGAGGCACAAGAGTTTCCGGCTGGGTCCGTGACACCTGGGGCGCTTTCCAGCGTGGATGCCCTGAGCGACTCTGTGGCTGTGACCTCGATCTTCCTCGGCCAGCAGATAATTGGGGCCATGTTTGCCGCCGCAGGCACAGCACCAGCCACTGGGGGCGCCGGCGTGGTGCTCCCTGCCGGCCAGATCGCCGTCACCGTTGAGATTGCGGTCCCTGAGCAGCGGGTCGCCGGATATGTCGTGGCCGGGAGCGAGATCGTGGTCTTCATGTCGGCGCCGGATGCGACCCGCGTGCTCATTCCGCGCGCAACCGTCTTGAAGACAGTGCCACCAACGCCACAAACGAACCCTCCGACGGCCGCCGTTGAGACGTTCCTGGGAACACTGTTCACCTTGGCCCTGACCCAGGCGGACGCCGAGAAGATCATCTTCGCTTCGGACGACGGCAGGGGCACCCTCCACTTCGGCCTACTCGATGATGCCTCACAGGTTGCCCCCGGCCCCGGTGCCAACGCCGACAACCTGTTCCCCTAGATCGGAGCCCCGTGACCGTCATCGTCAGTCTCGACCGCTCTGCGGCGGAGACGCTGCGCACCGCCATCGGCCCTGACACCGACGTGCTGGACTCGGTCCAGGATGTGACACGCCACCTCACCGATCACCCAGCCGAGTCCGTCATCGTCGTTGCTCCCTCGGTCGACATGGGCGCTGCCCTCTCCCTCGCCGAGTCGCTGCGGGTCTCCAAGCCACACATCGGTGTCGTGCTGGTGCGGCAGCGCGTCGACAGCACCCTGCTTGCCGAAGCGCTGCGCTGCGGTGTCCGCGATGTCGTCGGTGATCGGGACCTGTCCGCCGTCAGCGACGCCGTCCGACGCGCCCGTGAGCTGGCCGCGCGGATGCGGCAGCACAGCGACGAGGACATCAGCGAGCAGGAAGCTCGCCGAGGCAGGGTGATCACCGTCTTCTCGGCTAAGGGCGGATGCGGCAAGACCACCCTGTCCACCAACCTCGCCGCCACACTCGCTGACGGTGGCAAGCGCCAGGTGTGCCTGGTCGACCTTGACCTTGCCTTCGGTGACGTCTCCATCGCGCTCCAGCTCTTTCCTGCCCACACGATCGCCGACGCCGTGCCGCTGGCGGACACGCTCGATGTGAGCGGCCTGCGAGCCCTGCTGACGCAGCACTCCCCCGGCCTGTCCGCGCTGTCCGCGCCGTTGGAACCAGGGCAGGCCGAGCACATCCCCGCCTCTCTGGTGAGCGATCTGTTGCACATCCTGCGCGACCAGTTCGACTTCGTCGTGATCGACACCCCGCCAGCCTTCACCGACCACGTGCTGGCAGCCTTCGACATCAGCGATGTGGTCGCTCTTCTGGCTACCCTGGACATCCCTGCAGTCAAGAACCTGAAATTGTCTCTGGAGACGCTCGAACTGCTCAACTATCCGAAGGAGAAGTGGCGCGTGATCCTCAACCGTGCCGACTCCAAGGTGGGACTGGACATCGGTGAGGTCGCGAAGAGCTTGCACCTGACGATCGCCGCCCAGATCCCCTCGTCCCGCGCCGTGCCGGCCAGCATCAACCGAGGTGTCCCGATCGCGCTCGATGAGCCCCAACACCCAGTCAGTCAAGCGATCCGGCTGTTCGCCGAGCAGCATGTCCTGACCATGGTCGGGACAGGCGCCTCCGTCATTCCGGCGTCGCTCCGCAACGACCGGCGCGGGCTTCTACGCAGGAAGGCCAAGCAGACATGACACTCGCCGACCGGCTGGCCAAGGCCAAGCGTGAGCGTGTCGACTCGACGACTCACGACGCGACCGAGAGCATGGGCGGTGCTACCCCGGCCAGGCAGAAGCGCAGGACAACCGATCCCTTCGGAGAGCTCAAGCGCACCGTGCACATATCGCTGCTCGAGGCACTAGGGCCCAAGCTCTACGACTCGAAGATGACGCAGTCCGAGCTCGAGACGAAGGTGCGCAGCACCTTGCAGGAAGTCCTGTCCCGCGAGGAGACACCACTCACGGTGTCTGACCGCACGCGGATCTCGCAGGACATCGCGGACGACATCCTCGGTTACGGTCCGCTGGAGCCGTTCCTGCGCGACGCGGAGGTCACCGAGGTGATGGTCAACGGGCCGCACTCGATCTACATCGAGCGTTCCGGTCGGATCACCGCTGTGGATGCGGGCTTCACCGACGAGGCACACCTGCGCCGGACGATTGAGAAGATCGTGGCCCGGGTCGGGCGGCGGGTGGACGAGGCCAGTCCGATGGTCGACGCGCGCTTGCCTGACGGCAGCCGCGTCAACGCTGTCGTCCCGCCGCTAGCGCTCGATGGCTCGCTGCTCACCATCCGCAAGTTCGCCACCGACCCCTACCAGATCGAGGATCTGATCAGCTTCGGGACGCTGACCAGGCAGGTCGCGGACTTCCTCGACTCCTGCGTCGCCGGACGCCTCAACGTGCTGGTCTCCGGCGGCACCGGCACCGGCAAGACGACGACGCTCAACGTCCTCTCTTCCTTCATCCCAGCGGAGGAGCGGATCGTCACGATCGAGGACTCCGCCGAGCTCCAACTCCACCAGGATCACGTCCTGCGGCTCGAAACCCGCCCGCGCAACGTCGAGGGGCGCGGCGAGGTCACGATTCGCGATTTGGTCCGCAACTCGCTGCGCATGCGGCCCGACCGCATCGTGGTGGGTGAGATTCGCGACGCCGCCGCCCTCGACATGTTGCAGGCGATGAACACCGGCCATGACGGGTCGATCTGCACCGTCCACGCCAACAGCCCACGGGATGCGCTCGCCCGGGTCGAGACGATGGTCCTGATGGCCGGCATCGAGCTGCCGATACGCGCCATCCGCGAGCAGGTAGCCAGCGCACTGGACCTGATCGTGCACTTGACCCGCATGAAGGACGGGAGCCGCCGGATCACCCACATCACCGAGGTCGTCGGCATGGAGGGCGACATCATCACGTTGCAGGATCTGTTCGTCTTCGACCACTCCGAGGGCTTCGACGAAGACGGCCGCGTTCTGGGACAGCTGCGCTCGATGGGCCTGCGACCCAAGTTCCTGGACCATCTGGCTGCGAACAATGTCCAGGTCGACCCAGGCGCCTTCCGGATGGAGATGGGCCGTCGATGAGGTCAGGGCGCGCAGTAGCCGTCCTGCTCGCCGCGGGCTGCCTTGCTCTGGTTTCAGCCGGGCCGGCGTCCGCAGAGGCCAAGGGACGCATCGTCGGCATCCAGCCCGCGAACGGCGAGCTCAAGCTCTCCTTCAGCGTCGCCGGCCTGCTGCCCGGCGAACAGATCGACCTGTCGAGCGTCGGGGTGACCCTGGCCGGCCAGGCGCTGGACGTCACCGCCGAGACGGCGGCCGCGGCGGCTGGTCCTCCGGTCGCCCGCAGTGTCATCCTGACCATCGACACAAGTGGCAGCATGGTCGGCGCCGGCATCACCGGTGCGCGGGCGGCGGCGGCGGCCTACTTGGCGAGCGTGCCCGCGGACGTGCAGGTCGGCCTGGTCACCTTCGCTAGCACGGCCCAACTCGTGATCCCCCTCACGATCGACCGTGGGCCGATCGGCGCCGCCGTGGCGGCTCTTCAGGCGACAGGGGAGACCGCCCTCTACGACGGCACAGCGCTCGCCGCCAACAGCTTTCCTGACAGTGGCGACCGACAGATCCTGTTGCTCAGTGACGGAGCGGACACGGTCAGCAAGACCTCCCTCACGCAGGTGACCGACCTGCTGGCGCAGGGCGACGTCGCGTTCAACGCGGTTGTCTTTAGGACCGCCGAGGTGCAAAACACCCTGGAGCAGCTCGCCGTCGCTGCCGGTGGCCGGGTCGTCTCCACCGAGCAGACCGCCGAGCTAAGCGCCGCCTTTACTGCGGCGGCGACCGACGACAGCAACGAGATTGTCTTGACCGCCGCGATCCCGGCCGGCTTCACCGCGCGCGAGGGCACGGTCGTCGTCACGGCAATGGCAGCCGGGCAACGGCTCAGCGACTCGGCGCTCGCCGTCGGCCTGACCGCTCCGCCGCCGGAGGCAGCGCCGGTGCCTGTTGGACCGCGTCCGGCCGAGCTGGCGCCCGCCTTCCTGCGCACTCCCGTGACGCTCTACCTCGCGTTGACCGCAATGTTCTTCGGCCTGCTTTTCCTGGTCGGCACCGCGGTTGCTGGCCTTCGAGGTCGCGACTCCGTGTCGGGTCAGCTGGCCATCTACACCCTTGGCAGTCGAGGCGGCAGGGGCAAGCAGGCCGTGCCAGAGGACGGTCGCAACCCGATCGCGCGATCGATGATGGGCGTCGCGGAGAGCGTGGTGAAAAGCAGAGACCTCGAGGCCCGGCTGGGCCAGCGCCTGGACGCCGGCGGCATCCCGCTCAAGCCGGCCGAGTGGCTGCTCCTGCACGTCGGCATCGCGTTCTGCGTGCCCCTGCTGGTCCTGTTCATCACCAACGCCAACATCGTCCTGACCGTCCTCGCTGTGTTCCTGTCCGTGTTCGGTCCTTGGGGTTACCTCAAGCTCAAGAAGCGCCTTCGCACCCGCGCGTTCCTCGCCCAGCTGCCCGACGTGCTTCAGCTGATGTCGGGGTCGCTCAGCGCCGGCTACTCCCTTCCACAAGCCGTCGACGCTGTCGTTCGCCAAGGCAATGAACCGGTCGCCACCGAGTTCAACAAGGCCCTGGTCGAGGCCCGGATCGGTGCACCGATCGAGGACGCCTTGGACGACGTAGGCACGCGCATGGGCAGCGTGGACTTCGGCTGGGTAGTCATGGCGATCCGGATCCAGCGCGACGTCGGAGGCAACCTCTCCGAGATCCTGTCCACCGTCGCTGCCACCTTACGGGAGCGCGAGCGGTTGCGTCGCCAGGTGCAGGTGCTGTCGGCCGAGGGCAAGCTCTCCGCCTACATCCTGGGTGGTCTGCCGGTGGCGTTCGGCTTTTATCTGCTCCTGACCCGGCCGGAGTACCTCAAGCCGCTGGTCACTGATCCGATCGGCTTCATCCTGCTCGGCGGCATGGCGATGCTCATGACCGTAGGCTCGTTGTGGATGAAGAAGGTCGTCACGGTGGAGGTCTGATGAATCCGGACCTGCTGCTCGCCGTCGGTCTCGGCGGCATCTTCATGTCCGTCGTCATCGTGCTGGGCACCGTCGGGGTGATCACCGCCGAACGGGACCAGGTCAGCCGGTCACTGAAGGCGCTGCGCTCCATCGAGGGGCTGCCAGCCGACATGCGGGCGGAGTACGACCGCCCCTTCAGTGAGCGGGTTCTCAAACCGGGGCGTGGGCGCTTGGTCGCCATCGGCCATCGACTCACTCCCACCGGACGAATCGAGAAGCTGAGACAGCGACTCGAGGCTGCCGGCAGCCCTCCCGGGTGGGACGTCGAGCGCTTGCTGGCGGTCAAGGTGCTGTCCGCCGTCGTCGGCTTCCTGCTGGCAATGGTCGTCTACCTGGTCTTCGACGCCTCCCCCCTGGTAGCGATCGGCGCGACGGTGGCGCTGGTGCTCGTCGGCTTCTTCGCCGCGGACCTGGCGATCTACCAGAAGGCCTACAACCGGCGTGACCAGGTGCGCAAGGACCTGCCGGACGCCTTGGACTTGCTGACGATCACCGTTGAGGCCGGCTTGGCGTTCGACGCGGCGCTCACCCAGGTGTCCCGCAACACCGAGGGGCCGCTGAGCGAGGAGTTCACCCGCGTCCTGCAGGAGATGCAGATCGGCAAGAGCCGGGGCGAGGCCCTGACTTCCGTGTCCGAGCGTGTCAACATCCCGGAGCTGGCGAGCTTCGTGACTGCCGTGGTGCAGGCCGACGCTCTTGGCATCCCGATCGCCACCGTGCTGCGCATCCAGGCGAAAGAGATGCGCACCAAGCGCTCTCAGCGCGCCGAAGAATCAGCCATGAAGGTGCCGGTGAAGATCCTGTTTCCGCTGATCTTCTGCATCATGCCGGCGCTGTTCGTCGTCATCATGGGCCCCGCCGGGATCGGCATCTTCCGTTCCTTCACCGGCTGACCGCGACTACTCTGCCGTCAGGCGTCCGTCGACGAGCTGTTCGCCGACGAGGTTGCCGAGCGGGTCGAACCGGCAGTACTCGAACTCCTTGCGGAACTCCATGTGCAGGTCCGAGAGGCCGGTCCGGTTCTTCTCGACGCTCAGGACCGCCACCTGCCGGAACCGCTCGGCACTGCGAGGGTCATACGCCAGGTGGTGCTTGGCGACGATGTCGTGCTTCTCGTTGAAGAGCAGGATCACGTCGGCCTCGTAGGCCAGCGCCGAGGATCCGCGCAGCTCGTGCACCCGCAGGCGGTGGCCGGGCGCGATCCCCGCCTGGGTGGCGGCCACGATCGCGACGACCGGCACCTGCGCCTCGATCGCCAGGTCCTTCAGCGCCTCAACCACCAGCGTGACGCGCTCGTCCTCCCCCAGACTGGAAGCGACGCTGACCTTCTGCAGGTAGTCGACCACCACGACCGGTGACCGGCCGGCCGAAACCGCCTCCAGCACAAGCTCGCGAATGACCTCCGCGGTCGTATTCCGGGTGCTGGACGCGTGCACAGACAATCTCTTGCCGTATCTCCGCAGCGCCCCCTGCGCAACGATCATCCCCGGAACCGGCCCCAGGACTCCGCTGAGCCCGTCGTCCTCCCGCCCGGGCGCAGACTCCTCCAGCCGCGCCCGCAACTGCCGCAGTGTCGGCGCGTTGGCCCCGGCGCTGTCGTACGCCTCCTGCACCAGCAGGCGCTCGAGAAGGTTGGCCTCGTCCAGCTCGTAGGAGAAGCAGGCGGCATCGCCCCCCGCCGCGGCCACATGACGCAGCAGCTGGAGCGCAAACGTCGTCTTGCCCAGCCCTTGTGGTCCGCCCACGAGAATGAGCTCGCCTGCGCGGATGCCTCCTGACAAGATCTCGTCGAGCGGTGTGAAGCCGGTGGGCCAGACCCTCGCCACGGCGCTCTGTCCGCCGAAGACGCGCTTCTCGGCCATCGTGAAAACGTCGGTCAGGGGCGTGAGGCGTTCCGGCATGGGCCCATCGAAGCACCCGAGCATGCCCCGCGGCGTTTGTCCGACGTCGGCGGGTGTGCGACGGTCGCCCGATGAGGGCGGCGTACGACGACCTGCGCCAGTCGGCAAGCAAGGTCGGGCTCGTCGCCCGCGGGGTCCTCCTGGTGCTGTGCGCCTCGCTCGCCGCAGCCAAGACGACGCCGGGCGACCTGCTCTGGCTGACAGCCCTGGTGCCGGTCGCCGTCCTGGCGGCCCTGCCCAAGCGCAGCCGGTTGGGAACCCTCATAGCGCTGGCTCTGGAGAGCAGCGCGTGCGGGATCGCCGTCCTCGGCACCGGCTCGGAGAGCAGCGTCTTCCTGCCCTACCTGCTTGCTCCCGCCTTCTGCGGCGCCCTTCTGGTCGGGGTCAAGGGCGCTGTGGTCCCGCCCGGTGCGGCCGCGTTCACCCTGCTGCTCGGCCGGGCCGTCCGCAGCGACGTCACCCCGCTGCGGGACTTCACCGCCGAAACCGCCCTGTGGGTGCTGCTCAGTGCCTTCGTCGGCCTCGTCACCGCCTGGGTCAGCCACCTGGCCGTGACTGCCGCCCAGACGGACCCGCAGGCCGCGCAGAAGGCGGCGTACGACCTGCTGAGCCGGCTGCGCACCGTCGCCCGGCGGCTGCCCGGCACCCTGGATCCGACCTCGACAGCGGAGGCCCTCCTGCGATCGGTGCGCGACCTGGCGCCGTACAGCGAAGGCGCCGTGTTGGTGCGCTCCTCAGGCTCCCGGCTGGTGCCGCTGGCCCGGGCCGGTGCGGAGCGGCCGGAGTGGGACCTGGCGCTGTCCGGCGACAGCTCCGTCGCCGAGGCCTGGGCCACCCAGGAGCCGCAGGTCCGTGATCGGCGGCTGCGCCGCACCGAGGGTGCCCCTCCCGCCGGGTCGTCGCTCGTCGTTCCCCTGGCTCTGGGCCTGCGCACCCTCGGCCTGCTCGTGCTCGAGAGCGATCGGCCGCGGGTGTGGTCAGCGGCGACGGCCGCAGAGATCGCCGGCCAGGCCGGTGACGTCGCGCTGCAGCTCGAGAGCGGGCTGCTTTTTGACGAGGTACGCACCCTCGCCACGATGGAGGAACGCAACCGGGTCGCGCGAGAGATCCACGACGGGATCGCGCAAGAACTGGTGTTCCTGGGTTACGCGCTGGACAACCTTGTCGTTGAGGCAGGTGGGCCGCAGCCGCGCCTGGAAGGCCAGCTGCGAGGGTTGCGTGACGAGGTCACCCGCCTGGTCAGCGAGCTGCGCCTGTCGCTGTTCGACCTGCGCTCAGACGTCGACACCAACGCCGGGCTGGGGACGGCGCTCAGCGACTACGTCCGGACCGTCGGCACCCAGACCGGGCTGACCGTGCACCTGAGTCTCACCGAATCGGCCATCCGGCTGCCGTCCTCCATCGAGGTCGAGCTGCTCCGGATCGCGCAGGAAGCCGTGGCCAACGTGCGCAAGCATGCGCGGGCGAGCAACCTCTGGGTCACCTGCGTCGTGGAGCCACCGCAGGCATCGATCACCGTCGAGGACGACGGCATCGGAATGAGCGGTGAGACGCGGTCCGGCAGCTACGGCCTCACCATCATGCGCGAACGCGCGGACCGGTTACAGGCGCGGCTTCGAGTGCAGCCGACCAAGTCTGGCGGGACCCGGGTCGAGGTGCTCCTTGGTAGCGTCGGAAGTCTCCCCAGGCTCGATGTCGGGGACGAGGAACGGGGGGCCGCACGCGATGCCGACGACGGTGCTGCTCGTCGATGACCACGATCTCATCCGCCAGGGGCTGCGCCGCAGCTTCGAACTCGATTCCGCCTTCGAGGTGGTCGGCGAGGCGGGCTCGGTAGCGGCGGCCCTGGACCTGGCTGACTCCCTCACGCCGGATGTGGTCGTCATGGACATCCGGTTGCCGGACGGGAGCGGCATCGACGCCACAGCCACGCTCCGCGGCCGGCACGCCACTATGGGTATCGTCGTCCTGACGATGTACGCAGGGGACGACCACCTCATGGGCGCGCTGGAAGCCGGCGCTTCGGCCTTCGTGCCCAAGAACGCGCCGGCAGCAGAGGTGTTGGCCGCGGCCAAGCATGCCGCCGCCTCACCGTCGGCCTTCGCGGCAGCCGACCTCGCCGGGGCTATGCGCCGCCGGATGGCGACGGACCGGATCAAGCTGACCGACCGGGAGATGCAAGTCCTGACGCTGCTGGCCGACGGTCTCAACGTGGCCGCGTTGGCGAAGGCGCTGTTCATCAGCGAATCGACGGCCAAAAGCCACATCGCCAAGATCTACGAGAAGCTCGGGGCGGCCAATCGCACGCAGGCGCTGATGACCGCCCTGCGGCTGGGTGTGCTGCCAGGAAGCGCTGAGACGCCCACGGTCTGAGGCAGCTCCCTACTCCCGCTGGCCCCCGACGTCAATAGGTTGATCAGCCCAAATCCGAGGTCGTCCCGGCCGATATCCCGAGCGGTAACGCTGGGTCATCATCTACCCAGAACCCGACGCCGTCGGGGCCTAGTCACCGACACCTCACCCTGCGGTGAGGGTCAATACTGTCTCGGGAGGACACGTCATGCTCGCTTCGATCCGCAAGCACTTGGTCACGCAGAAGAACAACGACGAGGGCGCGTCGGCGGTCGAGTACGGCCTGCTCGTCGCCGCCATCGCTGCCATCATCATCCTGCTCGTCTTCGCGCTTGGCGGTTTCGTCAAGGACGCCTTCCAGACAACTTGTGATGCGTTTGACGATAACTCTACCTCTACAGCTGTTTGTCCATAAGTCGTCGCTCGCGGAGAACGGTTTCTATGGGTATGGCTGAAGCCCGCGACCTAGGCGCCTCAGCCGTCGAGTATAGTCTTCTCGTCACCGGCATAGCGGCGATCGTCATTCTCGTGGTTTTTTCACTTGGGGGCTTCGTTGCGGACATGTTTCGGGATACCTGCCGAACGATAGACATAGCGACCACAATCACGGGCGCGAGTTGCGGCCCATAGCGGCGGGCTAGGATGGGATGGGGGACCGAGACCTCAAAAGGTCTTGGTCCCTCTTCTTGTTTGCCCTAGGCGCGCCGCGGCCCTTCGACGCCTCGCGGGAAGCAAACCTTTGACCAATGTGATGACGGGCCCAACTCGATCAACTGCGCCGGAGCGGCAGCGGGCACAATACGAGCTTCCGCGGTCTATCGCCCGAGTTGCGGTCATTGTAGGCCTTCTCATGATAGCCCTCGACCTAAATGCGGGCGCAGTGACTCTGGCTCTGGGCCTTCTCTCTCTGCTCCTTCCTGTTACGACTCGCATCTCCGGAGTGATGCTCGCGTTTCCGGTGCTATTCGGAATCGTGACATGTGTGTTGACTATCACGTCCCTGCTCGGTGTATTTGTGAGTGCTCGCGTATTCTTTGCAATTCTCTTGGTCACTTTCGCGATTCTCTGCGAACTGCGCTCGCCAGTAATGCCACGAACGCTATTCTCCACGTGTGACCTATGGGCGCTAGCTACGGCTGGCCTAATTTTTTTGGTTTTTTACTGGCCCTTCATCGGCAAGTCGACCGGTCAAACCCTAGCCTTGCTTTCGCAAACTACGGATGCGGGCACTCATCTATCAATAGCTCGGGCGGTGATGCGCGAAGGCGGCTATGTGACGCTTGTGCCAGGCGCAAGCGAGTCCCTGCTCGGAGGTTCTCAAGGCTATCCCCCGGGGCTGTCCGGGAACCTCGGGACGCTGATGCAGATGTTCGCGGGGCCAGACCCCACGATCTCCAATTTTGTCGGTGCATCTACGCCGCTTCTTATTGGCTCCTACGCCATGCTTTCATGGTTGGCGACATGGCTAGCGCTGCATCTTGTGGGTGCCGTTACTGGCCGATTAACTACACTCTCAGCCCTTAGCACAGCCACAGCTAGCGGGCTGTCCTTCACCCTCGGCTACGCCGTGCTGTTGATTCGAGGCGCATCGTATGCGCAAATAGCTGCGACGGCACTCACCCTAGCCTTTCTTACTGTTGTTGTCATGAACCGTGCCGACGCAAGGCTTAGTGTAACGTTAGCTTTATCAGCATTGTCGGTAGGAGTAGCACATTCTTGGTATCTGCTAACTCCGCTGCTCGCAATACCTTGGATTGTGCATCTAAGTAGAAACCGCTACCGACGGAAAGCACGACTGGCCCTTCTTACCGCAATTCTCCCATTCCTTCTCTTTCCTCTGATACAGGGGCCTGACCCGATCAAGCAGGTTGGCATGGCAGGGTATGCAGCCGTGCCGTCAGTGACTGGACTTCTGATTGTCTTAGCCTTGGCAACGTGGTCGATGTACTTTCTTATCGCGAGACAGAAGGGGGCCCGATTCGACCGATTATTGTTAGTGTCGTCACTAATTTCCGCTTTAGTATTGTTGATTGGTGTCGGTCTGCTACAGGTCCGTACCGGCGGCCAGGTTTCGTACTATTCTGCGAAGCTCTTCTATAGCTTCTTAGTTTTTGTTGCAGTGGCGGGGTCTGCGGCCACCGGCATACTTTTTCGCCACCGATCCATTAGTTACTTGCAACTGCATCCCGCCATGCGTCTCGGCGCGGCGTGCCTTTCCCTCTTTCCACTCGCCGGTGCGGCCTCCGGCATCTTGACGATGCCGTCCATGATTGCCCCGTTCCTTCGAGGCGAGTCGGCGACGCAAAATAGTAGCCTCTTGCAGGCAGCTTTTGACGCGCATCCTCGTGGGATCCCGCAGGACAGCGACGTATGGATCGTTGATGGTTGTGGCCGAGGGGCCAACAACATCTCAAACAAGTGGCTGTACGATCTCTCCCTGGGTTGGAACTCGGATCGCGAACGAGCGATTGTGGAGTTTATCAATCGGCGAAACGACGACTGGAGTCCGGTTCTTCGTCGTGCGTCAGACCCGAAGGTTCGAGCGATCACGTTGTATGTTGGTAAACCGTGCAGAGGCGACGGAATCTCCGAGATTCTCAACGAGCCCAAGGTGCGGGTTGTGAACGTGTCCTGATCGCTGTGACCGTATCTTGTCACCGCTCACTGATAGTTGGCCCTACTCTCGATGCCGGGCGTGCCGACCGGTCCGGGTCGCCAGAACGGCTGCCGGCAAGACATGCTCAGGCAGTTCGACCTGGACTTCGAATCTGCGCTTCGATTCGCGGCCGACTTCGAGCTCAGTCCCCACGGACGGCCTTCCCTCCTCGGCGACATGCCGGCTCCCTCTCGAGTTTGAAGTGCCGTCTCCGGCTCAGGCGCGAGCAGGATCGTGCGATCCTCCACTGGGCGGCAGAGGGCCGCGAAGCGGTGCCGGTAAGGAGACGCTCGTGACTGAGGACCACGGCTACGCGCAGCGCCTGCAACGACTGGAGTCGGTCTGGTGGAAACGCTCGCTCCATGTCCAGGGACCGTATCGATTCAATGTCAGGCGCCTCTGTCAGGGTCGTGTCCTCGACGTCGGGTGCGGGGTGGGCCGCAACCTGTCCCACCTGAGCGGGCGCGGTGTCGGCGTCGACCACAACGCCACGGCCGTGTCGCTCGCGCGAAAGCGTAGCCTGACGGCATTCACCCCCGAAGAGTTCGGCAAGCGTGCTCTGCTGGGTTCATTCGACACCTTGCTGGTTGCTCATGTGCTCGAGCACCTCGATGCGGTCGACGGCGAGGCCCTGCTGCGTACCTACCTGCCCTACCTGCGAACTGGCGGCCGAGTCGTCCTGATCACGCCCCAGGAGCGGGGCTGGCACAGCGACGAAACGCACGTCCGGTGGATCGGGCCAGCGGAGCTGCGGAGTGTCGGTAAGCGGCTCTTGCTCCAGGAGCATCGCCTCCTGTCTTTCCCGTTCCCCCAATGGATGGGAAGATTCTTCACTTACAACGAGTTCATTTTCGTCGCAACAGCGCTGCCAAGCGGAACACCGGAGCCCGCCTCTAACGTTCGTGGCTGACTTTCCGGAGCGAGGGCGGCGCCTCCCCGCCGGCGCATTACCAGTGGGTGCCGGCCTTTCGATCCTCGGCGTCACGACGTTCATCTACCTGGCCCTTGCTGGGCGCGCACTCGGACCGGAGCAGTTTGGCATTTTCGCCGCCTTCTGGATGCTCTTGTACACGGTTGGTCCCGGAACCTTTCTTCCCCTAGAGCAAGAACTCGCGCGGACGGTGTCGACGCAGCAGGCGGTTGCAGTCGGGTCCCGGGACGTCACCCGTCAGGCCGGCATCGTTGCCCTCTGGATGACGCTCGCCCTCGTGCTTCTGATGACCGCGGCGGGCCCCTTCGTCGCGCGACAGCTCCTCGGGGGCGCGACCGGGCTCCTCCTTGCTCTCCAGGCTGGCGTAGCTGCCATGGCTGTCTCCTATTTGGCGAGAGGGCTCCTGGCCGGACTGCAGTCCTGGGGTCACTACGGTTCGCAACTCGCTCTTGATGGGGCTCTACGCCTGCTCGCCGTGATTCTGCTTATTGGGAAGGGCAGCGAGGCACCGACCTCGTACGCCGTCCCGCTTGTCGCCGCGCTGGCCATCTCGTCGGCAGTCACAGTGTTCGGGCCCCTGCGCAGGCTCAAGCGCGGTCCGCGAACCAATTGGCGAGACCTCGCGGGCGCCCTGGGTTGGCTGCTTATCGGCTCGCTCGCTGGACTGTTCCTGCTCAATGCGGCTCCGCTCGCGGCCCAGTACCTAGCTGACGCTGGGGAGCGCGCCGCCGCTGGCAACTTCGTCGCCGCGCTCGTGGTGGCGCGGGTGCCGCTTTTCCTGTTCGCCGCCGTGCAGGCGGTCCTGCTACCGGCATTAGCCGGTTACGTCGCTGTCGGACGGAGAGGACCATTTGTGAGGGCCCTGTTCGGCCTCAGCTTCGGTGTGGCCGCCCTCGGGATCCTCATGGTGTCGTTGGCCGCGCTGGGAGGCCTGGAGCTGCTTAAGCTCGTCTTTGGGGATGCGTACCGGACCGACCGGCTGGACCTGGTGTTGCTCACAGCGTCGACGGCAGGATTCATGCTGACTACTGTTCTGAGCCAGGCGTTGATCGCGCTTAGGGGTTTCGGTTCAGCTGCAGCAGGACCGGTCGTAGGTGTCGTGATCTTCGTTGCGGGATGCGTCGCGTCCGACGAGCCCCTGTCCCGGCGCGTGTCAATAGCCCTGACAGTCGCCGTGTTGGGATCGGGACTGGTCCTCGGCCTGCTACTCCTGCGCCAGGTAAGGCGCTGGGGGCTGCGAGATGCCTGACGCCCGCCCATTCTCTGTGAGCGCGATCGTTCTGGCCTACGGGGCGGAACCCTGGTTGCGAGAGTGCATAAGGGCTCTGCTCGCATCGGCGCACGTGGATGTGGAGGTTCTTCTCGTCGACAACGGCTGCACGAGCATCGACCTGACGGTGCTCAGCTCGCTAGAGCGAGTTCGGATGCTGCGGCCCAGCAAGAACCTGGGCTACTCCCTTGGCTGCAACTTGGCGGCATCAAGGGCAGCAGGCGAGGTGTTCGTCTTCGTGAACTCAGACTGCATCGTGACGCCTCTTGCGCTGGCCACGCTCGCGCGTGCCGTGTGCGAACAGGAGGGTCTGGTCACTGCGTCTGTTCGCCTGGGCAGTCAACCGGACCTACTGAATTCTTCGGGAAACCCTGTCCACTTCCTTGGCTTCTCGTGGGCCGGTTGTCACGGTGAACCGGCGCCGAAGACTGGGGCGATCAGAGAAGTCACCAGCGTGAGTGGTGCCTGCTTCGGGGTTTCCCGCGAAGTATGGATGCAGCTAGGCGGTTTCGCCGAGGGCTACTTCGCCTATCACGAGGACGTCGAGCTGAGCCTTCGGTGCTGGCTCTCGGGACGTACGGTCCGGTACGTCCCAGAGGCGATCGTTCATCATCACTACGAGTTCGCACGTAACCCAGAGAAGATGTACCTGTTGGAACGCAACCGGCTGATCACCTGGCTGAGTCTTCTGGAGCTCAGGACCTTGGTCCTGCTTGCACCGATGATGTTGTTCGCCGAGGTCGGGGTCTCGCTCGTGGCTGCCCGTCAAGGCTGGCTGAGACACAAGGCCCGCGGCTGGCTGTGGCTGATGGGCAACGCCGGCTGGATCCGAGCGCGGAGACGGGAGATGCTCCGGCAGCGTGTGGTGTCCGACCGGGTCCTGTCGCGGCACCTCTCTGGCACGCTCAACCCGGGTGGTACCGCGATGCCGCCCGCGGCCGCGCTGGCGAACGCGCCCCTCGCGGCCTATTGGTGGATCATCCGACGGCTATTGCGAGCTACTCCTCCGGCCCAGGTGGGTGAGATTCGCGGTGGTTCTGCGCCTCCAGCCGGAGGATAGCCACCTCCTCGGCTAGGGCTCGGGTCTCGTCCTCCAGCCGGCTCACCTCCCAGCTGAGCTGGACGCAGACGATCAGCAGGACGAGCGCGGCGACGAAAAACAGAAGGTTCGACGGGGTCTGCACGCCCGTCAGCCGGGCGCCGAAGGACAGGACCCCCGGGAAGACGGCGATGACAAGCACCGCCAGACTGACGAACAGCCAGAGAATCGCGTACTTCTCCCTAAGCTGATGGCGCCGGAGTAGATCGATTATGATGAATAGGGTGAATCCTGCGGCAAACAAGGGCAGGATACGCGCGCTGGTCATACCGGCTCGCGAGCTGATACGACCCGCTCGCGCTCGTCCTCGGGCCAGCGTCGGATGAAGGCCAGCGACAGGGCTATGGAGGCCCGGAGCAGGTAGAGGGTGGCTCGGAGCGAGCCCTGCGAGGAGGACCCGTGCAGGCGGGGGTTCATGACGACTGCGACCTGCTCGACGCGAAGTCCCGCCCTGGACGCAATGAGCAGCGCCTCAACCGTGTCGCCCAGGTACTCAACGGGGTAGTGGCGGGCGAACAGCGTCATGGCTCGCCGGTCACACGCGCGGAAGCCTGATGTCACGTCGGATAGAGGCGTCCCCACCGCGCGCGACAGGACCCCCGCCAGGACGCGCATCGCTCCCCTGCGGGCGCCGCCCACTTCGAACTCGCCCTCGCCAGCAAAGCGCGCGCCAATAACGATCTCGGCCTTTTCCAGTTTGGCCAGCAGCACAGGGACGTAGGCCGGATCGTGTTGGCCGTCGGCATCGACCTGGACCGCCGCGTCATAGCCGTTGCGAAGGGCGTACTTGAACCCCGCCCTCATGGCCCCGCCGACGCCGAGGTTGTACGGCAGGGTCAGCACCAGCGCGCCCGCGCTTGCTGCAGCGGCGCCAGTCCCGTCGGTGCTCCCGTCGTCAACGACGAGGACGTCGACGCCTGGTGCCTCCTGAAGCAGTGCCGCCACCACTTGCCCAACAGACTTGCGCTCGTTGAGCGCTGGCACGATTGCGACTGCCCTAGCAACGCCGGGATGCGCCATAGCAGTCAGCCTAACGGCGCGGCGAACTCCTTCGGCTACGCAAGAAGCACGCAAGACGGACGGTCGTTCCAAGTCGCGAGACTGTGCGAGTTGCGGGTCGAGCCGGAAACAACGCCCGACGAAGGCGCACCTGGCTGGCGGGCGTGGCTCTTGTCCCTAGCGAGCTAGTGAACGCCGCACGGCTACTCCGATGCCGACTCGGGCGCCAACCGGCGGGCCCGTTGCCAGCAGCCAGCGCTGCTGCAGGACTGTTCAGGCCACTAGGTCACAACAGCGCCCCCAGCACGTTGGAGAAGTCGTCGGTCCACGGCCGCTGCCCGGTCCGGCGCTCCTGCAGGTCCTGCCAACGCCCATCGGCATGCAGACTGCTCAGCCGCTCGCCGACCTGGCTGAGAACGACCCACGTCGATGCGGATTTGCCCACCGCAGCATCGCTGAGCTGATCAACCTGGATGAGTCCCTGCAACTCAACGTCGTCGGCGATCTCGGCCAGCACCGGCGCCAGGTCGAGGTAGCGGTTGCTGATGTGTAAGACGAGCAGGCCGTCCGGGCGCAGCCGCGAGAGGTAGAGCTCGACTGCCTCACGGGTCAGCAGATGGACGGGGATCGCGTCGGAGCTGAACGCGTCGAGCACGAGGAGATCGAAACGTCCCGGCGGCTCGTCGGCCAGCGACAGCCGGCCGTCCCCGAGCACCACCTCCACTCGCGCTGCGCTGTCCGACAGGTAGGTGAACAGCTTCGGGTCCCGGGCGATGTCCACGTTCGCTTGGTCGATCTCGAAGAACGTGATCGCCTGGTCCGGCTGGCCGTAGGCCGCCAGAGCGCCGCTCCCCAGCCCGACGAAGCCGAGCTCGGCCCCGGCCAGCCGCGCGGACTGGTCGGCGAGCAGCTGCCCGATCGGTCCGGTGCGGTGGTAGTAGCTGCGCGGCTCGCGCTGCCTGCCCGGCCGCCGATCCTGCGTGCCGTGCACCGTGCTCCCGTTCGTGAGCGTGTGCACCCCGCCGGACGCCGACACCTGTGGACGCCGAAGAAGGTGCGGCTGGTCGCCAGGCTCCCGGTCAGCAGCAGCGGCACCACGAGCACCAGCACCAGGCCGAAGGCCTACGGACGCGGGCTGCGCGCGCCGACGACGCCGAGCAGTCCCATCAGCAGCACCGTCAGCGCGGCCAGCGCAAGGCCGGAGTCGAGGGCCGGGACATCATCGAGCAGGGGCCAGAGCCGGTATGGCGGCGAGGCCGGCGACAACCAACAGGATGGTGCCGAGCAGCCCGTACCGCGGCTCGAACCAGGTCTTGCGCCCGCCCAGGCTCGGGACGAGCAGCACCGCGAGCGCGATGGCGATGGCGATGGCGATGGCGATGGGGTATTCGTAGAACCGATCAAAAACGACCGGCCCGATCAGCGCGTTGACCGCCCCGCCGAGCGCGCCGCCGAGCGCCAGCAGCATGTAGAAGCCGGTCAGCCCGTCGACGCCGGGCCGGTCGGTGGCCAGGCGGGTGTGCGCGACCAGGGCCACCGCCGTGAACAGGGCGAGGTGGGTGACCACCTGGACCGCCCGCGGCAGGGGGGTCCCGATCGCCCCAAGGACCACCGGGACGACCAGCGCGGGTAGCAGCAACGCCAGCCCGGCGGGACAGCGCCGCCGCGGACGGGCGGACAGCGCAAACGCGACGATGAACGTCACGAGGTAGAGCGAGAGCGGCACCACTACAGCAGCGGCACCGGCGCCAGATCGGTCGAGAGTACGTCGTCGTGCCCAGCATGAACGAGGACGCCAGGGCCGCCAGCGCCACCCAGCGCAGCCGCCGACCCATCGTTGGTGGGGCGGCGGCGAACACGTGCTGCGCGGGGATCTCCGCGGGCACGCATACGGCGGAGCGTCGCAGCACGATCGCGCAGACGATGACGAGCACGACGAAGGCGACATAGCCCCGTGACCACAGCCGGAGCTGGTCGTCGAGGGCAGGCGCGGCTCGACGAGCGTGGGATAGCTGAGCAGGGCCAGCAGGCTGCCGGTGTTGCCTGCGGCGAACAGGAAGTACGGGGCCTTGGCGCGAGGGTGCGAGGTCGCGCCGAACCAGCGCTGCAGCAGCGGACCGGCGGTGCTCAGCACGAAGAAGGGCGCCCCGACCGTGGCGGCCAGGACGACCAGCAGCCACAGGACCGGAGCCGCCCTGTCCGGAGTCTCAGGCTGACCAGGGATCCCGATCGGCAGGACGAGCAGCGGGAGCAGGACCAGGGCCGACCTGAAGGAGCGACTGCCGCCGGACCCCGAACCGGCGGATGCTGAGGTGCGTCAGGACGTAGCCGGCGAGCAGGCTGATCTGGAAGAACAGGTTGGAGGTGTTCCACACCGACGGCGAACCGCCGAACAGCGGTAGGACGAGCTTCGCGACCATCGGCTGGACGAGGAACAGCAGGCCTGCTCCGGTTAACGAGGTGCAGGAGAAGAGCACTGCCGCGGCCAGCAGGCGCGGGCGACCACCCAGTGGCGTCCCGGCGGGCTGTGGTTGGGGGGCATCGATGCTGACCGGACCGACGTGGACCGGTGTGCTCACCCGGGCTTACTACCACCGGGGAGGCGGGCGCTGTGGGCGATCGCCGCAGAACGGGGCATCCGCTGACCGAGACCGCCCAGCCACGGGTCGCCGATCGCGCAGGCTGCTGGTCATCCGCAGACCAGGCACCAGATGGCAAGTTCCTCGGCCAGCCGCCCGCGATCGTGGTTCACTCTGAGTGATGCGGCGGCGGTTCACGCTGCCCGGTGACGGTTCGAGCAGCTTGGGGGGCTGATGACGCGTATGCGCCGCGACCCCCGGCGCGCAGACGATGGAGCGGCTGCCGTCGAGTTCGCCCTGCTGTTCCCGATCTTCATCATCGTTTTGATGGGGACAATCAGCGCAGGCACTGCCTTCAGCAAGCAGATCAACATCACGCAGGCTGCCCGCGAGACGTCCCGTTTCGGTGCAACCTTGACGTACAACGCCGCCAAGGGAGCGCCTGGGGGCACCGTCAACGACTGGTTGAACAAGGTGTCGCCAGTTGGCCAGGCAGCGGCGGGGCCACCGACGGACCCGATCGGTGGTCACGATAATCTGTGTGTCGCCATGATCGATGTCACCGTCCCGGCCACTCCCCTTCTCAGTCGGATCCAAGACGGAGTCATTGAGGCGGGAAAGACGTGTGACGATGTCGCACCGATTGTCGGCCTGGGACCGCGGTACGTCCAGGTCGTGGTGAAGCGAAAGGCAAACTTCTTCGCGGTCTTTCTGAACAAGGATCTGACCCTGCGATCGGCGTCCACGACGCCGTACGAGCCTGGCAACGCACCGGCTCCGACCCCGTGACCAGGCCCCGAGTCATGCGGCGCCTGCGAGGCGACGATGGCGCCTACGCCATTCTCTACGGGATCACCATTGTCCTCGTCCTTGCGTTCGCTGGCATCGTGGTCGACATCAACAGTGCACGGGCTGATCGACGTCTTAATCGCACAGCAGCTGACGCCGCGTCACTCGCTGCGGCCACGCAACTACGGTCTGACGCACCGAAACCGCGGGAAGCCTGCATAAAGGCCGTCGCCTATCTCAACGACAACCTTCGCGGCGCGACGCTCGCAGCCACGGTTTGCGACCCGTTTCCTGTCGTTGTCAGCGCGGCCAGCCCCTGCCCACCTAGCGCTGTCATCTTCACGCCGATCGTCAGCGGCGACTTTCGCGTGACCATGACGTGGCCCGTTGTGAGCACCTCACCGCTCCTCGAGAAGCCCGATGTCCGTCCCGGCAATGCCACCCAGACAGAGGACACTGTTTTCGATGGAACCGCTGATGATCGCTGTCAGCGTTTCGCGGTGTCGGTCGCCCAGGACCGGGACTTCCTGTTCGGACCAGTCGTCGGCGGGCCCGCCGGCACCACCACCGGCGTCAGCAGCGTTGGCCGATCTGCCCCGATGGGTGAGTCAGGAGATGCGGCGGCAGCACTCATCCTCCTGGAGCGCATGGAGTGCAATGTGCTCGAGATCCCCAACACCGGCCCCACTGTTGTCGTCCAGGGCAACATGGATCGCCCGGGCATCATTCACGCGGACAGCGACGGCAGTGGCGGCTCATGCGGTGGCTCCAAGATCTTTCACGTGCAGCAGGACAACGTGGACATCATCAAAGCTGCCCATGCAGAGACTGGGGCGACGCCCAGGGCACAAGGCATCATCAGTACGGTCGCACTGAACGGTGGCGCGAGCGCTGTCCCGGCCAACGCATATACCGGCACTCCCGGCAGGCGGGTCAAGGCAGCCGGTGACCCGCTCGCGTCCCCCCCTCTCACACTGGCGCAACAAACTCCCATTGGGCGCCCCCTGGTGACCCGTGGCCCCGTCGACAAGCGCTATCGACTCCCCGTGAAGGACCTCATCGGCGAAGCACAGGCTGCCTGGGGTTTGTCTGCCGCGGCCGCGGCAACGGCCGGCTACACAGTGAAGCCTACCTGCAATTTGAAAGACGGCAGCTTCACAGAACAGAAAATATTTGTCGACTGCGACAAGGGTCCGGTGAATATCAATAATTTCACCTTCTCCGCTGGAGATGCCACGGTGGTTTTCAATAAGGCTGTCTCGGTGGGGTCCGGAAACTTTTTTAATATCCCGGACGCCAGAAAGGTCTTCATTCGCGGGGAGCTAGAAAGCAAAGGACCAGTAAACATCAATGCCGGGGCCGAGGCCAGTTGCGCCGCCCGCCAGGCAGCGTCTCCCCTCAGAACGGCCGCAGTTGTCCTCGACGGTGGCCTGGCGTCTTCGGCTGCTGCAGCCTACCGCTTGTGCAGCACGACTGTTGTGTTCGCCAAGTGCGCGGTGCCAACGAGTGACGCCACGCTGCCGACGACGAACGCATGCACCGACAACATCAGAACGAATGGTGGCGCTATCGACTGGTCGGCGCCCAACACTGTCTCCGGACCCCCCACGCCGGCAGATTTTCTGAAACTGGAGGACCTAGCCTTGTGGGGGGAGGCCAGCGAGGACATGAAGATGAACGGCAACGGCGGCCTTAAGCTCAGCGGGATTTTCTTCCTACCGAACGCCGATCCCTTTGATCTCGGTGGAACCGGGAGTGTCGACGTCGTAAATTCACAGTTGATCGTGCGTCGCCTGAGCGTGAGCGGGGACTCCGAGTTCAGTTTCAAACCCAACCCCAATGATGTCGTGAACATCCCGTTCTTCGGTGGCGTGTCGCTCATCCGCTAGTTTTGGCTAGCCACACCGCAGTTCCCTGGTCGCCCCCACGCACTCCCGACCCCGCCGACTCGTGTGCGCGCCACAAATATCCGCACCTGGCGGATAACTATTGTGGATCTTGAAAGGCGCTAGCATCCACGGGGGCGGGGTCGCTGGCTCGTCTGTTGCGCGGCCTTGTCGCAAAGGCCGACCTGCCAAAGCTCCGTGCGTGGTGAGGGGCCCACTTTCACCCTCGGCATAGCTCCGCCGTCAGGTGCGCGTGGAATTTGGGCAGGTCAGTGGGACCGCGACTCTTTGCTCCACGCCGACGTACCGTCCTCCGTCTTGCGTCGCAGACCACCGAAGATGACCTGGAGGATGCCGATGATCGCCACCAGCGCACCCATGATCTCCTGACCCAGGTTCTCCCCGAAGAAGATGGCCGCGAGGCCCAGGACCACCAGGGCCACTCCGAAAGCGGCGAAGATGTACGACGGCAGCGTGTTCAACGCGTGCTCCTCAGGTTGTGGATCGGTGGGGCTCACCTTCCTCGCCATCTGACCATGGTCAACGCCCGTGTGTACGCGATTCGCGCCCCTTGACCTGACGTCGGCGCAAAAGCGGACAACATGGCCCGCAGCGGACTAGTGCCGCTGCTGCCAATGTTTGCCCTGTGAGCAACACGCCGGTCAAGATCCGCCGCTCGTGGGCTTGATCGTTTGATGCTGTTCTCGTCTGATCCTGACTTCCCCCAGGAGATGCGAGATGGTGCAACGCGTGCAGGTCCGGACCATCACCAATGACGAGGGCAACAGGCTGCTGCGCATCGTGCGTCGAAGCAGCGGATCGGTCGTGACCTGGCGGCGGGCTCAGATGGTCCTGTTGTCCGCGCAGGGCATGGACGTCGCAGGGATCGCGAACGTGACGTTCACCAGTGCGGATCGGGTTCGGGATGTGCTGCACAATTTCAACGCCGACAGGTTCGACTCGCTGCTGCCGAAGTACGGCGGTGGCCGGCCGCCGAAGTTCACGTTGCCGCAGCGGCAGCAGATCAAGAAGACCGCGCTGGCCAGGCCGACCGATCACGGTCTGCCGTTCTCGACCTGGAGCCTGCCCAAGCTGGCCGATTTCCTGGTCGCTGAGGGGGTGGTCGACGACATCAGCCACGAGGGCCTACGCCTGCTGCTCCGCGAGGAGGGCGTGAGCTTTCAAGCCGTGAATACCTGGAAGACCAGCACCGACCCGGACTACGAGGCCAAGAAGAACCGGGTGCTGGAGCTGTACGCAATCGCCGACGGCAAAGCCGAACCCGGAGCCGGCGATCCGACGGTGATCTTTTGCATGGACGAGTTCGGGCCGTTGAACCTGCAGCCGCACCCGGGTAAGCAGTGGGCGCCGGTCGCGGCCGGCAAGGGTGACCCGGTCGCGCCGCGGCGGCGGACCCGGCGGGCGACCTACAAGCGCCCGCACGGCGTGCGCCACCTACTGGCCGGCTACGACCTGAGCAAGGACAAGCTCTACGGCCATATCACCAAGCGCAAGGGCCGCACCCACTTCCTGGTCTTCTGTCGCCACCTGCGCTCGCTGTACCCGACCGAGGTGCGGATCGCGATCGTGCTGGACAACTTCAGCCCGCACCTGTCCACCAAGACCGACCGTCGTGTCGGCGACTGGGCCGCGGCGAACAACGTCGAGTTGGCCTACGTCGCGTTCTACGGCAGCTGGCTGAATCGGATCGAGGCCCAGTTCACCGCCCTGCGCTACTTCGCGCTCGACGGCACCGACCGCAACAGCCACGCCGAGCAGGCCCTGATGATCCGCCGCTACATCTCCTGGCGGAACCGGCACGCCCACGACAAGCTGCTACGTCACGTCGTCACCAAGGCCGAGACAATCAAAAGGGCGAAGGTTGCTTGATGCGGCACTAGTCCGAACGGGCCATACCGGCCTCGTCCGAACGGCTGACCGGCCGTCCGCCCGTACCGGCCCACCGGCCGGGAGACAAGGGAGATCTCGTGCACAGATCACTACGACGACTCGCGGTCCTCGTGACCGCGGCAGGCACGGCGACGGCGCTGGCCGTGGTGCCGGCCGGCACCGCGTACGCCGGCCCGGACAACGCCAACAACAACACCTCCCGCAAGCTCACCCAGGCCGTGAGCGCCGAGGGCATCCTGGAGCATCTGCAGGCGCTTCAGGCGATCGCCGACGCCAACGGCAACACCCGGGTCAGCGGCTCGGAGGGCTACGACCAGTCCGCCGACTATGCCGAGCGGATCTTCCGCGAGGCCGGCTACGACGTGACCCGCCAGGACTTCACGTTCAACACCTTCATCACGACCTCGCCGACGGTGTTCCGTCAGGTGGCTCCCGCACCGGCCCGTGACCTGCCCAGCGTGATCATGAGCTATTCCGGCAGCGGGAACACGACGGCGCCCGCCAGCCTGCCCACCGGAGCGCAGACAGGCTGCGTCGCGGCCGACTTCACCGGGATCCCCGTCGGCAGCATCGTGCTGGTCAGCCGCGGCGGCTGTACGTTCGCGGCCAAGGCGACCAACGCAGCGGCGGCCGGAGCGGCAGGCGTCGTGATCTACAACAACGCTGCCGGGCCGCTGAACGGCACCTTGAGCGAGAGCTTCACCGGAAACTTCTCGGTCGTCGGCGTCACCCAGGCGCTCGGCCAGGAGCTGGTCGCGCTGGTCCCGAGCGGCCTGCAGCTGCAGCTCGTGACCGAGACCCGCCGAGGACCGGCCGTCTCCAGCAACGTGCTGGCCGAGACCAAGGGTGGCAACCCCGACAACGTCGTCATGGTCGGCGGGCACCTCGACTCGGTCAACGCCGGCCCGGGCATCCAGGACAACGGCTCCGGCAGCGCCGCGGTGCTCGAGCTGGCCCAGCAGATGGCCAAGACCAAGACGGCCAACAAGGTGCGCTTCGCCGTGTGGGGCGCCGAGGAGTCCGGCCTGGTCGGCGCCACGCACTACGTCACGACGCTGAGCCCGGCCGAGCGGGACCGCATCGCGCTCTACCTGAACTTCGACATGATCGCCTCGCCGAACTTCGTCCGCTTCGTCTACGACGGTGACGACTCGGTCGGCGACGGCAACGTCGGGCCGGCCGGCTCGGAGGTCATCGAGGACGTCTTCACCGACTACTTCGCCGGCCGGGGTCTTGCCTCCGACCCGACCGACTTCAGCGGCCGCTCGGACTACGGACCGTTCATCGCGGCCGGCATCCCGTCCGGCGGTCTGTTCACCGGCGCCGAAGGGCTCAAGACGCCCGCGCAGGCCGAGATCTACGGCGGAGTCGCCGGCGAGGCGTACGACCCCTGCTACCACCTGGCGTGCGACAGCCTGCGGCAGGACTTCGGCGCCGACACTGCGCAGGCCACGCTGTACGCCGCGTTGCGCGCCGAGTATCCGCTGGTCGGCAACGTGAACATGCTCGCGCTCGAGCAGATGTCGGACGCGGTCGCGCACGCGACCCTGACCTTCGCCCTCGACACGAGCAGCGTGAACGCGGTCGCCGGGGCGCCCGGCAAGCGCACGGGGCAGACCAAGACCGGCGACGCCGGTGGTACGGGCGGCGCGTCCGGCACCTCCGACGGCAGCGGCGGCGGGCTGCACGACGACGACCACGAGCTCGACGCCGCCTAGCAGCGGCACGGTCACGATCCGGGCGGGCCGGCTCCCTGGGGAGCCGGCCCGTTCCAGCTGCCCAGCCGCAGTCGTTGCCCGCCCGCCCCGGGTGCCCGGCGGCCCGGGGGGCCTGCCCCGTCCGGACGCCCAGTCGCCTCGCTGCCATGATCATCAGGAGGTTGCCGTCAGGACACAGCAGCGTGTTGGACGGCAACCTCCTGATGATCTCTGCGTCGAAGCCGTGCCGCGAGGCTGGGCCGGTGGTCGGGCGGCGGCCAGTTCGTACAAGGTGTCTTAGGCCTACCTACGGGCACCGCGCAGGCCTGCGACCTGCCGACGCGATGACGCGACCCCCCCCCCTCATCTCGACGCATCTGCTCGAGGGTTTCGATCAGGTCATCCCGTTCGAGCCAGATTGCGTCCACCAGAGGGCGGTGGACCTCGTCGGGCAGGCATGTCGGAGGCCGTGGCTAGCGTCGCCACGTCAAGGATCCGCAGCACGGTTGGAAGGAACGTCCAGTGCTCCAAACCCTGTAAGCTGTTGTCATCGCTGTGTTCGCAATTTTGCCTGGTGCTCTCTACACATGGACGTTCGAGCAACAAGCCGGACGTTGGGGGGCCACCGCCAGCGACCGTGTGCAGCGGTTCCTGGGAGCTTCGTCGGTGTTCCTTGCGGCCGAACTGCCGATCCTCTACGAGTTCTACCGCGACTTCGTGGCTAGCGGCGTCCTACAACGCGGCGAAGCGCTTCCCTCGTTGGTGTGGCTCATCCCGATCGTGCTGGTGATCGTCCCACTTGCTCTCGGCCGGATCGCGGGCCGAGCGGCCTATCTCCGCAAGAGTTGGGTCAAGATCCTCACCGGTCCTTCACCTGCGCCGCGGGCATGGGATGACCTGTTCGCAACCCCCGACCTCACCGGATGGCTCATCCTGAAGCTGAAAGACGGCACGTGGGTTGGCGGCTTATGGGGCAAGTCTGCGTCGACCGGTCATCGGAGTTATGCCGCTGGCTATCCCGAATCCCAAGACCTCCTCGTCGCTGACCTGGCTGAGGTGGATTCCGATGGCGACATGCTTGTGGGCACCGACGGTGCCCCGACCTTGACCGGCGTCTCGCTCCTCGTCCGCTGGGACGAAGTCGCGTACGCTCGCTTCACGCCCGCCTAGGAGAGAGCAATGCCCGAAAACAAGATCCACCCCGCCGCTCACAATGGTGAGAAGAAGGGCGGTTATCCGGCCGGCAGCAAACCGATAGACCAGTTCAAGCCGCCGCCGCCTGCGATGTCGAAGCCGAAAGACCGGCCCGCCAGTCGTTGAAGCACGGCTATTCGTGCCGCATTGGGCCCCGCGATTCGTACGAGGCGTCGAGACGGCTCGCGCCTGTTGGGTGCCATGCGGTGCGACGGCCACCACCTATGTCTCACCGCGGGAGAAGGCCACGGCCGCGCGGTCGGCGCCGTGCAGGTGCTTGACACACCATTGGGACAAGGGGGGTCGCCGGTCAGTCGATAGCCCAGCCAGGGCTGTGCGCCCCCATCAACCAACAGCAGGCGGCAAACGCCTCCCTACGGGCACCGCGCAGGCCTGCGACGACAGTAGCGGCGGCGGACACGACGAGCACGAGCTCGACGCCGCTTAGCACCCGGGCAAGTCACGATCCGGACGCCGTCCGCTGCCCCCACCCCTCAGCCGGCCCGCCGGCCCGCCTGCCATGATCATCAGGAGTAGGCGCTGGCTGCGGGAGGTCTCCGGCCTTACCGAGTCGCACGGCTGTCGGCTTACTGCTTCCCGTCAGAGCGGGCTGGGGTCCCCACCCCGACCCGGCTGAGCATTCCAACCCAGGTCAGCGATGCGCGTTGTGCTGGTCTCGGACCTGGCGCAGCAGCCGTAGACAGCGGCAATCGAGCCTGTTGACGGTTTCGATTTCTGTGGCCATATTGGTAAGAGAGACAGGGGACCCGAATGACGCTCACCCAGGAGACTGAGCAGGTGCTCGGCGCGCTGGAGCGCGTCGAGGCCGTCGAGCGCGTCGTCGCGACCTTCGCACCCGACGACGCACGCAGGCTCGAGCTCCTCAGAGTCGTTGCTGACAGTCTTGCCGCCGTTCCACCGGTGCGCCCCGTCATCGCCGCGGAGTGGCTCGGTCTGAGCGAGCCGACGATTCGCTCGTGGGTCCGTCAAGGCGTTCTCGTCGCCGTGGTGAGCAAGCCTCGACTTCTTCTGGACGCCGAGCGGCTGCACGCTGTAAGGCATCTTCTCGAGGACCTCCGCTCGGCCAACAAGACCGAGGGACTACTCGACGCCGTGTACCGACGGCTTGTCGACGCGACCGTCGAGTCGCCCGAGTCGACAGGGTCTACGCACGGTATACTCGGGCATGGCTGAACCACGACCGTGAAGGTCCGGATCACCACCCGGACCCGGTTGAACGAGATCGCAGCGGCAACCAGGCGCACGGCGGACGAAGTGATTCTCGCCGGGCTGGCCGCGCTGGATCGCGAGCGATGGCAGCAACTGCGCCTGTTGGCCGCCGACCAAGCGGCGGCTTTGGTGGACGACGAAAAAGACCTGGCCGAGGCCAAGGCGATCCAGACCGACCTGGCGGCGCTCCGTGCGTGGTGACGTGCACCGCCTCTCGCCTCCCCGCGCCTCCGGCCACGAGCAGCAGGGCCCCCGCTACGCGGTCGTGGTGATGGCGGACTGGCGGTCGCTGTCGACCGTGCTGGTCGCACCGACCAGTGCGAGCGCTGCGAGCACCGTCTATCGGCCCGAGATCGAGTTGCAGGACCGTACAACGAAGGTGATGTGCGAGCAGGTCGCCGCGGTCGATCTGCAGCGGCTGGGACCGCCGGTCAGCCACCTGACCTACGACGAGCTCACGCAGGTCAGCGACGCGCTGCGCCTGGTCCTGGACCTGGGGCCATCGCCGTCGAGCCTGCCGGCCTCTTGATGGCGTCCCCCGTGGAGGCAGTGCTGCTGCTCTGTGACGCTGCGGTCGCTGACTCCGCCGGCAAGGTGCACATCCTGGGCGCCGGCTGGTCCCAGACCGGCTCCCCCACCGCGCCTTCCGCCGTCGTCGCCATCATCAAGGTGCCCTGGGACAGGGCCAACCAGCGGCTGCGCCTCTCACTGTCGCTGCGCGACTCAGATGGCGGCCAGGTCAGCGTCGTGACGCCGAACGGCACCTCCGATCCGATCCGGCACGAGGGACACCTCGAGGTCGGGCGCCCACCCGGGGTCGCGGTCGGAAGTCCCCTGGACTCCTCCTTCGTCCTGAGCATGCCGCCCCTCCCCCTGGCCCCGGGTCGTTACGAGTGGCTCCTCACGGTGGCCGAGCAGGACTTCCACGTCGCCTTCCAGGTGCGCCCGTGACGCGCCCACGGCCCGGGAATGTCGTCCGCCAGGGTGAAGTGTCCGCCGTTCAGGGGCAGCTGCCGCTACGCGGTCCCGCTGCCCGATGTGCCCGGGGCTGTGGTTCATGCCGTCTACACGGCAAACGCCCGCCCTCCGCGCGCGTCCCAGTCGATGCCGTGGATCCGGCGGCGCCCCAGTCCCCGCTGATCATGGAGTTGTTGCCCACCTGCTGAGCCTGAGGGGTGTGCAACAAGTCCATGATCAGCGCGGGGTTCGGGGGCGGGCCAGAGCGGGGGAGCTGGGGTACCTCCTTGGTGACGATGAGCTCACCCTCCTGCTGGCGGTCGGCGGGGATGCGGTCGGTGACGTGCAGGTCGTTCCGGAGGGTCAGCCTGCCGACGCTGTCATCCCTGCCGTGACGGTGGCCGCCTTCGACCAGGTGCGGTTCGCCGACCTGTTCGCGGCCGAAGGCGTCCTGATCGACCGCACCGGCATACCAGGGGTGCAGGACAAGGTGAGCGCGGCGATGCTCAGCCTGCCCGTCGCCAGACGGTCCGAGCGTTATCTGCTCAAGCTCAGTCCGCCCGACTTCCCGCTGCTGGTCGAGGACGAGGCCTTCTGCCTCGGCGCCGCCAGACTGGCCGGCATCTCGACGCCGTCCTTCCGGCTCGTCCTCGACGCCGACGGCCGCTCCGGCCTGCTGGTGACCCGCTTCGACCGCACTCCCGGCGGACCGCTCGCCTTCGAGGACACCCTGCAGGTGCTCGGTCGATGGCCGTCAGACACATACCTGCTGACCAGCGAGCAGGTCTGCGCCGCCCTGTCAGCGGTCTGCGGCGCTCCGGTCGTGGCGCGGCGGGAGCTGCTGCGTCGGCACGTCTTCGCCTACCTGACCGGTAACGGCGATGCCCACGCCCGCAACTGGGGGGTGCTGCAGGACCGCGAGGGCGAGTGGCGGCTGAGCCCCGCCTTCGACCTGCCGTCGTCGCTGCCCTACGGCGACACGACCATGGCCACCTCGCTCGGTGGTCGGCGGCAGGATCTCACCAGGCGGATCTTTCGCACCTTCGGGGCGTTGATGGGCCTTCCGGAGCGGTCCGTCGACAAGGCGATCGACGAGCAGTGCGCGGCCGTCGAACGATGGCTGCCCGGGTTGGCCGGTTTGCCGTTCCGTGACCAGGTGCTGGATCGGTGGCACCGCTCAGTCCTGCACCGGCGGCGTCGCTCGGGACGGCGGATCGTATGTAGACGCTCGGTGCTGTCGCCCCGTGCAGCTATACACATTTCATGACAACCACAGTAGGCAGTTCTTGAGTGCTAACGTTGATGAACAACATAGACCTGCCTAACCCTGTGAACAGAGGGATCCGACATGCGGCTCTTGAGTGTGCGAGACCTGGGACTACTCATCCGTGATGCGCGACGTGGCCGCGGACTCAATCAGCATGAGTTCGCGGAGCTTGTAGGCGTTTCACGCCAGTGGGTCGCCAACTTGGAGACAGGCCGCACCAACCCAAGCCTCCTCCTTGTGCTTGATGCCTTGGATGCGCTGGACTTACAACTAGAGGTCGTTGGACCCGAGAGCAGCACTTCCTCCCTGACGAACGGTGGCAGCTCCACTCTTGCCGATGTCTTGGCGCACGTACGCCGAGACGACTCCGCATGAGTGAGTCGCTGCGCGTCCTCCTCTACGGCCAACTCGTGGCCAACCTCATACGCAACGGCAAAGATCTCCGTCTGCGATACACCGACGAGTACCGCCGAAGCTCAGACCCGACACCGATCTCACTGTCAATGCCAGTGATCTCCCCAGATCACCCGACCTCGATCGTTGAGCCTTGGCTCTGGGGGCTGCTGCCGGACAACCAGGAGGTCTTGAAGCGATGGTCGCAGGACTATCAGGTCTCTGCCAGCAATGTCTTCGCGTTGCTCTCACACGTTGGCGAAGACTGCGCCGGCGCCGTCCAGTTTGTCTGCCCTGATCGCATCGACTCACGTGCACCTGGCGACGTCCAGTGGCTTACCGAGCAGGAGATTGCGGATCTCCTGAGCCAGTTGCGTATCGACCCGACTGCATGGCACGCCGCCGGAGCTACTGCTCAGTTCAGCCTCGCCGGAGCGCAGCCGAAGACAGCGCTGCACTTTGACGGCCAGAGATGGGGACTGCCGACGGGCAGCACCCCCACAACGCATATTCTCAAACCTGCTCTCACGGGCTTGGACGACCACGACTTGAATGAGCATTTGTGCCTGAGAACTGCGCGATACTTGAATCTGGACGCCGCGAAATCAGAGGTCAGGAGATTCGGTTCTGAGGGTGCCCTGGTTGTCGAAAGGTACGACAGGCTCCCGATTCACGACGGATACTCTCGTATTCATCAGGAAGACTTATGCCAAGCATTAGCTGTTCACCCCGACAAGAAATACCAATCAGATGGCGGTCCTTCACCAGCCCAGATTTCTACCCTTTTCCGAGCAACCACTGGCCGCCGGGCTGCCATCAGGTTGACCCAGCATTTCATCGACGGCCTAGCCTTCAACTGGCTGATTGCCGGTCCAGACGCCCACGCCAAGAATTACTCACTCCTGCTGAAAGGAAGAGAGATCGCGCTCGCGCCGCTCTATGATGTCGCAAGCATCCTCCCTTACGACAACTTCGACATACACAAACTGCGTTTGGCTATGAAGATCGGCGGCGAATACAAACTTGCGTGGATCTCACGTGAGAACTGGGCACGACTTGCAGTGGAGGTCGGGCTCCCTCCGGCGGTGGTCATCGCGCGGGTGGCAGACCTGGCAACTCGCCTGCCAGACGCACTCGATCGGGCATGCACGGATCCAGCCCTGGAAGAACTCGGAAGCGCCTTGCCGGCCACTCTTCGAGACCGCGTCTCCGAACGAGCAGCCGCCTGCTTGCAACGACTAGGTCCCCCTGAAGCAGTCCGCGTAAAATCTAGGGGCACGAACACTGTTGATACCGGAAATGGGGCACAGGCCACTCCAGAGACAGGAGTAGAGTGGACGACCGAAACTGCTAGGCAGCTGATAGGTGCGCTCGCCGCACCGCAGGTTGCCCTCATCAAAGCGCTGACAGTCCACGAAGGTGAGCTTTCAGCGGCAGCCGTCCGGGCTGCTATTGGACGTGACCCACATTCAAGTCTCCGTGGATCAACTGGGCCAATTACGAAGGCGATCCGGCACTTGGGCAAGAGGGGAAATATCGATCCCGAGCTCGGTAATCCAATTGAAACTGTATATGCGAAGTCCGTGAAGGCCGAAGGGTTCCGCATGACGCCAGGCGCACAGAATGCCTTTCGGGAAGCGTTCGAGCAGTAGCCGACTACCATTTCGCGCTGGAGTCCCACATCCCGACCGCGCTGTGAGCAGGATCCGGAAGTCGCCTGCCGGTGTGGTCGTCGAGGGCGATTGCACCCACTCCGAGGCGGAACTCGTCGTACGCCCGCACCGGCGCCGGGCCCAGTGGACACCGCCCTTGGTGCTACGCTGTCGCACATGGACGTCGGCGTCAGGGAGCTTCGCAATGACACGGCCCGCGTGATCGACGCCGTGCGCGCCGGCGAGCGGGTCACGCTGACCGTGCGCGGCGAGCCGATCGCCGACATCGTTCCCCACGGTGGTCGCACCCGGTGGCTCTCGGGGGCAGCCCTGCACGACCAACTCGGACACCGTGCCGCGGACCCCGGCTTGCGGACAGACCTCGACGAGCTCGCCGGTCAAACGCTGGCTGACCTGTGAGCTCGGGGCTGCTCGACACGTCGGTGTTCATCGCCAAGGAGTCAGACCGGCCGCTCGGCCCGTTGCCCGCGCGCGTGGCGGTGTCGGTCATCACGATCGGCGAGCTGGAGCTGGGTGTCCTTGCCGCGACCGACGAGGACGTCCTGGCCCGGCGCGCGGACACCCTCGCTCTTGCCCGGGAGTCCGACCCGATTCCGGTCACCGAGCCGGTGATGACAGCGTGGGCACGGCTCGTCATCGATTGCCGGCGTCGTGGCGTGCACCGCACGGTCAAGCTCACCGATGCTCTGATCGCCGCCACCGCCGTCGTGCACGGTCTGCCAGTCGTGACGCAGGATGCGGCCTTCGACCAGATCGCCAGCGCTCACCCCGCGCTTCGCGTGCTCAGGGTCTGAGCCACGCGGCCAGGCACGGACTCACGGTTCTTTTCAGCAGCCATAGGATCATGTGGTGACCCCTTCACGCGCGCTCCCACAGGGGTGCCCGGGCGTTCGTCACCACAGACAGGCAGGGGCATGGTTCGCGCCATCGGGTGAGTGGGCGATGCGGTGCGAGGAACGCCTCGCGTGACGATCCAGCTCAACGACCTCGGCCGGGGATATGCCGCTCAGGCGGAGGCGCTGCTGGGTGCAGCTCGCCGGGTCCTCGACAGCGGGTGGTACGTGCATGGCGCTGAACATGCGGCGTTCGAGAAGGAGTTCAGCGAGTTCGTCGGGGCCGGGGTCGCGTGCGTAGGCGTGGCCAACGGCACCGACGCCCTCGAGATCTGCTTACGAGCGCTCGACCCGGCTCCTGGATCGGTCGTCGTCACGGCTGCCAATGCCGGCATGTACGGGTCGACTGCCATCCGGCGCGCCGGACTGCGGCCACGTTATGCCGATGTCGACCCGGACACCCTCCTGCTGACGGCCGAATCGGTCGAGACGGTCATGGACGACGCCGTCTCGGTCGTCCTGGTCACGCATCTTTACGGTCGGCTCGCTGACGTGCCCGCCATCCACGGCGTGTGCACCCCCCGCGGCGTCGCCGTGGTCGAGGACTGCGCACAGGCCGTGGGCGCGAGTGCCCTCGGCTCCCGCGCCGGCAGCCTGGGCGATGCAGCAGCCTTCAGCTTCTATCCCACCAAGAACCTGGGCGCGCTCGGTGACGCGGGCGCCGTCACGAGTGTCCATGCCGAGGTGGCCGACCGGGCCAGGCGCTTACGGCAGTACGGCTGGGACACGAAATACACGGTGGGTCTCGACGGTGGTTGCAACAGCAGGCTCGACGAGTTGCAGGCGGCGTTCCTGCGCGTGCGCCTCCCCCACGTCGAGCGATGGAACGCGGCTCGGCGGGCCGTCATCGCCCGCTATGTCGACGCGGCGGACGGCACGGCCGTGCGCGTCCTGCCAGCGGTCGGCGACGGGCACGTCGCTCACCTCGCGGTCGCCGTCGCAGAGGATCGCGACGCTGTCCGGGCGGCCCTGCGCGACGCGGGCGTCTCGACCGACGTGCACTATCCCGTGCCCGACCATCGCCAGAAGCCCTTCGCCGCTGACTATGCGGACGTCCAGCTGCCCGTGACCGAGCAACTGTCGGCTCGAATCTTCTCGCTCCCCTGCTTCCCGGAGCTCGCCGAGGAGGAGATCGACGAGGTCTGCTCCGTGCTGGCTACCTTGTGAGATGACCTCCGCCCGCTACTCGGTCGTCGTCCCGGTCTACGGCAACGAGGCCTCGATCCCGGCTCTGCTCGAGCGTCTCGAACGACTTGCCGAGCGACTGGACGCGCCCATGGAAGCGGTGTTCGTCGTCGACGGGTCACCCGACGGCTCGCTGCTCGTCCTGAGGCGACTGCTGCCCGATGCCTGCTTCGCTTCGCAGCTGGTGGCACACTCGCGCAACTTCGGATCCTTCGCCGCGATCCGAACCGGTTTTGCGACCGCCGTCGGTGAGTTCGTCGCAGCCATGGCGGCTGACCTGCAGGAGCCACCCGAGCTGGTGGAGGACCTGTTCCTCCAGCTCTCCTCCGGCTCGTACGACGTCGCCGTCGGCACCCGGGAAGGCCGCGAGGACCCGCGGACCACCATGCTGCTCTCGCGCACGTTCTGGTCGCTCTACCGGCGATGGGTGGCCAAGGAGATCCCCGCCGGCGGCGTCGACATCTTCGGCTGTACGCGCCACGTCGCCGCTCAGCTGGTCGCGCTGGACGAGTCCCACTCGAGCCTGGTCGGCCTGCTCTACTGGCTCGGCTACCGACGCGCCGAGGTGCCCTACCGCCGGGCACCTCGCGCCGACGGGCGCAGCGGCTGGTCGTTCCGGCGCAAGCTGCGTTACTTCCTCGACAGCGTCTACTCCTTCACCGACGTGCCGATCACGATCCTCACCTTGATCGGAGCCGTCGGCGGGGTCGTCACGTTGGTGGCCGGTGTCTTCCTCGTCGTCGCTCGGCTCACGGGCATCATCACCCAGACGGGCTACACCCCACTCATGCTGGTGATGCTGCTCTCGACGTTCACTCTGCTGTTCGGCCTGGGCGTCGTCGGGTCCTATGTGTGGCGCACGTATGAGAACAGCAAGGGACGGCCAGGTGCCGTCGCCATGTCGCACGAGCAGTTCTCGAGGAGCGATCGCTCGGATGGGTGACCTCCAGGACCAGTCGATGCGCTTCCTGCTCGTCGGCGCCACGAACACGGCCGTCACCGGACTGCTCCTGCTCCTGCTGGCCGGGCCGATCGGACTGGAGCTCGCCTACACGATCGTCTTCGTCCTCGGTCTGGCTTTCACCACGGTGTTGACCGGCCGCTACGTGTTCTCGACCACGACCTCGTGGCGGAGATCAACGCTCTTCGTCCTGTGGTACCTCGGGGTGTACGGGCTGGGTCTCGGCCTGATCTCGGCCCTCGACACAAGACTGTCCAACGCGTGGACGGTGCTGGTGATCCTGCTCGTGACCGTTCCCACGAACTTCCTGGGCGGGCGGCTCATCTTCCATGGGTCGGCGCACCCCGCCCGGACTTTCCACCAGGAGAGAACCTCATGAATCACTTTGTCCACGACAAGGGTCTCTGCGAAAGTGATGCCGTCGGCGACGGCACCCGGATCTGGGCTTTCAGTCACGTGCTCGCGGGCGCACAGATCGGCGCCGACTGCAACATCTGCGACCACGTGTTCATCGAGAACGACGTCGTCATCGGTGACCGGGTGACCATCAAGAGCGGTGTGCAGCTCTGGGACGGGACGCGGCTCGCCGACGACGTGTTCGTCGGCCCCAACGTCACGTTCACCAACGACCGCTTCCCGCGAAGCAAGCTCTACCCGTCCTCCTTCCCGCAGACGGTCATCGGTCCTGGCGCATCTCTGGGGGCAAACGCCACGATCCTCCCGGGGGTCAGGATCGGTCGCCGCGCAATGGTGGGCGCGGGTGCCGTGGTCACCAAGGACGTGCCACCACATGCCATCGTCGTGGGAAACCCAGGTCGGATCGTGGGCTACGAGGATGCGACGGGCGACGACCCCGACGTGACCCGGACCCGCAACGACGCGCTTCCGGACAGCCGCGTGCCGGGCGCCACCCTGCTCAGACTCACGCGCGCCGAGGACCTGCGGGGCAGTCTGGTCGCCGCGAACTTCGAACAGGACCTGCCGTTCATACCGCGCCGCTTCTTCACCGTCTTCGACGTCCCGTCGAGCGATGTCCGTGGCGCGCATGCGCACCGCCGCTGCCACCAGCTGCTGATCTGCGTTCAGGGGAGTGTCAATGCCCTCGTGGACAACGGGGACACCCGCCAGGAGTTCACGCTCGACCGCGCCGACGTCGGGCTGCATGTGCAGCCGATGATCTGGGGCACGCAGTACCGATACACCGCCGATGCCGTGCTCCTCGTGCTGGCCTCGGACCCCTACTCCGCCGACGACTACATCCGCGACCACGACGACTTCCTCGCCGAGGTGGCGCGGAGGCGACAGGGCTGAGTGCCCACACCTCTCACGCCTTCCGTGCGCTCCACGGCGCATCCACGGCCCGCAGCGCCGCCCCACCCCGCAGCGCCGCGAACGCCGCGAGCAGCCCCGCCACCGTGATGCCGTTCTCGATCTCCCCGGCCAGCACCCGCGCCACCGCCTGCTCCAGCGGCACCCGCGTCAGCTCCATGTCGGCCTCCTCGTGGAAGGCGACGTGCCGCTCCCCCGCCGGCACGTCGACCAGGTCGCGGGCCAGCAGCAGCCGGATCGTCTCGTCCGTCATCCCGGGCGAGGTGAGGATGTCGCACAGGCAGTCCCACCGCCCGGCGGTCACGAAAGCCTCCTCCGCCAGCTCCCGCCGCCCCGCCTCCAGCGCCGACTCGGTCGTCGAGTCCAGCAGCCCGGCCGGGATCTCCCACAGGTGCCGGCCGACCGGGTGGCGGTACTGCCGCACCAGCAGCACCCGCTCCTGGTCGTCCAGCGCCACGATCCCGATCGCGCCCGGCAGCTCCACCACGTCGCGCTGCGACACCGCCTCGCCCGGCATCGCCACCTGGTCCGAGCGCACCGCCAGCACCCGGCCGTCGAACACCCGCCGGGAGGCCCGGACCTCGTACGCGTGGTCGGCCACGGGTCAGGCGATGCCGGCCATCGCGCCCGCCGGGTCGGCGATGTACTCGCGTACGCACGAGATGACGTAGTCCAGCATCTCGTCGGTCAGCCCCGGATAGACCCCGAGCCAGAAGGTCTGCTCGGTGACGATGTCGGCGTTGTGAAGATCCCCGACCACCCGGTGCTCGATCCCGGCATAGGCCGGCTGGCGCAGCAGGTTGCCACCGAACAGCTGGCGGGTGGCGATCTTGCGGACGTCCAGGAACTGCACCAGCTCGTGGCGCTTCGCGACCGAGCCGGGCCGGATCGTCACGCAGAAGCCGAACCAGCTCGGCTCGCTGTGCTCGGTCGCCCTCGGCATGATCAGGCAGTCGAGGTCGGCCAGGCCGTCGTGCAGCGTCTGCCAGTTGCGGTTGCGGGCCTTGATGAACCCGTCCAGCTTCGACATCTGCGCGGCCCCCACCGCAGCCTGCATGTCGGTCGCCTTGAGGTTGTAGCCGATGTGGCTGTAGGTGTACTTGTGGTCGTAGCCGTGCGGCAACGTGCCGAGCTGCCAGTCGAAGCGCTTGCCGCAGGTGTTGTCCTTGCCCGGCTCACACCAGCAGTCGCGGCCCCAGTCGCGGAACGACTCGACCAGCGGCTTCAGCTTCGCCCGCTTGATCATGACGGCGCCGCCCTCGCCCATCGTGATGTGGTGGGCCGGATAGAAGCTGACCGTCGAGACGTCGCCGAAGCTGCCGGTCATCTTCCCCTTGTACTTCGCGCCGAGCGCGTCGCAGTTGTCCTCGAGCACCCAGAGCCCGTGCTCCTTGGCGAGCTGCATGACAGCGCCGAGATCGAACGGGTTGCCCAGTGTGTGGGCCATCGAGATGGCCCGAGTCTTCGGGCTGATCGCCTCGGCGAGCCGGTCGACCTGGACGTCGTAGGTGCCGAGCTCGATGTCGAGGAACACCGGCACCAGCCGGTTCTGGATGATCGGGTTGACGGTGGTCGGGAAACCCGCGCCGACGGTGATGACCTCGTCGCCCGGTTTCAACGCCCGCTCGCCCAGCTTGGGCGAGGTCAGCGCGGACAGCGCGAGCAGGTTGGCCGACGATCCGGAGTTGCACAGGAACGCATGCCGTACGCCCAGGAACTCCTCCAGCTGGCGCTCGAAGCTGGCGGCGTAGCGGCCGGTGGTGAGCCAGAAGTCGAGCCCGGAGTCGACGAGCGACGCCATCTCGTCACCGTCGAAGACCTTGCCCGACACCGGGATCGGGGTCTGTCCCGGCACGAAGTCGCGGACCGGGAAGGCCTCGACGTGGTAGTCGCGGACCAGCGCGAGGATCTGCGCGCGCAGGTCGCCGGCCCGGCTCATCCGGTCGTGCCGCCCGGCCGCATCCCCGCTGCTGTCTGCTCGACGAGCTCGGCCAGGGGCGCGAAGTCCAGACCGCAGTGCTCGGCCAGCTGGGCCATCTGCCCAGGCTTCCCGACGTAGCGGTCCTCCGGCGCGTCCGGGTCGAACGAGCGCTCCACCGCCTCAGGGGGGAGCCCGTGCAGCTGCGCGACCAGCGCGGCCAGCTCGCCGATCTCGACGACGTGGCCACCGCTGTCGAACACCAGCGGGATCTGCGACAGCAGCGACCACAGCCCGACGGTGAGAACCTCGGCCACGCCGACGTAGGAGCGGATCACCGGCGCCTTCGAGCGCACGCGCAGCGGCCCCCCCGCCTGCGCCATCGCGATGAAGGCCCCGAGCGCGTAGACCTCGTGCTGGGTGATACCGCGTCCCGCCACGCTGAAGACCCGGGCGACGACAGACGTCCCGCCGATGTCGGCCATCGCCTGGCGCAGGGCCAGCTCGTCGAGATGCTTGAGCGTGCCGTACGGATTGCCGGTCAGGTCGCAGGACATGTGCCGCGCCTTGTCGTAGACCGCACCCGAGGAGGTCGTGAGCAGGCCGCGCGGATGCAGCCGGGAGATCGCCCCGAGCACCGTCGCGGTGATCTGCAGGTTCTGCTCGAGGTAGTCGGGCAGACCCAGCTTCGCCGCGTGGTTCCGGGTGAGGAATGCGAAGTGCAGGACGTGTGTCGCGCTGCCGATGCTCCCCGCGAGCTCGGACAGGGCGTGCACCTGCACCGTGCGTCCGCGGGTGGTCTGCACGGTGCGGGGGCGGCTGGCGTAGGCCGTGACGCGCTCGCCGGCCTGCTCCCCCAGCAGCTCGTCGAGCAGGTCCAGGGCGGTGACGCCGAACCAGCCTGTCGCACCCGTGACGGCGAAGTGCTCGTCGCCCCGCAGGAGCGGACGAAGCACCTCGGTCGGTGTCATGAGCCACCGCTCAGGACGCGCCAGCGGCTCTCCAGCATGTCGATGCGTCTGGCGTCCTCCTGGAAGATCCGGCCGTAGTACTCCCGCTTGTTGATCAGCCACAGCAGCTCGAAGTGGACGGCGTTGAGCAGCCCCTGCTTGACGTCGTCCCGGTCCAGCGCTTCGGCCAGGAAGACCACCTTGCGCGTCTCGAATCGGGTCAGGTGCACCGCCCGGACCCGCTGGAGCACGTCGATGCTGTCCATCGACACGCCCCCGCCCACGACCAGGTCGAGCCCGTGGGCCTTGCACACCTCGGCGGTTCGCAGGACGTAGTCGGTGATCGCCTCGTCGTTGATGGAGTCGCGGGTGCGCCCGATCGAGCCCGAGAAGTCGACCCGGCCGAAGACCATCCCGTCGACACCGGGAACGCCGGTGGCGACCTTCGCCATCTCGTCGAGGTGCTCGAAGCCGGTGATCGTCTCGATGTTGAACAGGAAGTCGGTGTCCTCGGCCTCGTCCGCGCTGTAGACGAGGTCCTTGGCCGCGACGTACTTCGACAACGCGTACGGCGTCTCGATCATCGGCGCGACGATGTAGCGGACGCCCACCTGCTTGGACTCCAGCAGGTCCCGGATCGCCTCGCAGCCACCGATCTTCACCGTGAGCAGCAGGCCGGCGGCGTGGGCGATGTCGACGAGCCGGAGCAGCTCGTCCATGCGTGTGCCCTCGGCCTCGAACTCCGCCTTGACGGCGCCGTAGCCGTACAGCTCGCGGCCCTGACGCAGGATGTCTGTCATCTGGCGCTCGATCTTGTTCATTGCACTGTCCCTTCACACAGAAAGCGCGGCGCCCGGGTAGATCAGCTCGACCGCAGCGATGACCGAAGGTCGACTGGCAGGGCGTCACGGTGCGGTCCGGACGTCCAGGTGGCGTTGCAACCTAACGGTATCCGGCCGGGCTGCCCGGGAGGACACTCACCGGTCGAGCAACGCGTTCGTGAAGTCGGCGAGACTGCGGTAGCCCATCGCCGGGTCGGCGATGAGCACCCCCGGCACACCCGCTGCCGCAGCCATTCCCAGGTCGGCCTCGACGCTGTCACCGACGACGAACCAGTCGCTGTGTCCCGTGCCGGTGAGGTCCCACAGGTCAGTCAGCATCTGCGGGGCGGGCTTGCCGACCACGACGTCAGCGGTGCGGCCGGCCGCCGACTCCACCGCCGCGAGCAGGGGGCCACAACCAGGCAGCAGCGTGCCGCCTGCGCCGGGGTAGCTCCGGTCACGATTGCACCCGATCAGCGGCACGCCACGCCTGAGCGCGGCCAGCGCGGCGGCCAGGCGCAGATAGCTGAACCCCACGTCCAGGCCGACGATGACGGCGCCCGCCTCCTGCGGATCGTCGGTGCCGACCAGCCGGAAGCTCTCGCACTCCTGCACCAGACCCGCACTTCCCAGCAGCAGGATCGGCTGACCATCAGGCAGCAGCCGACTGGCCGCCCGCGCGGCGAGATACCCGGATGTGGTGACCTGGTCGACCGTGCAGGGCACCCCCAGCCGCCTCAGCTTGGTGGCGACGTGCGCTCTGGTCGCGGCGGAGGAGTTCGTGACGAAGCGGACGGTCCGGCCCGACGCACGCAGGTCGCGGACCGCCTCCACCGCTCCCGGTAGGGCCGCCGGCCCGTGGTAGAGCACGCCGTCCAGGTCGAGCGCCAACCAGCGCCGGCCGGCCAGATCGGCCGTGGTCGCGCTCACCGCCGACGGGCTCACTGCTCGAGCAGTGGCACGAGCATGTTTGCCTGGAGCTCGGTCCGGTCCAGAAACGGCGCGAGGTCCTCCAGCGGCGCCGAGACCATGCGTCCGTCGGGCAGCATCCGTGAGGCCGACTTGGGCGCAAACGGCTGGTCGAGATCGAGGATCACCTCGCACAGCTGCGGCCCGACCGCAGCGAGAACGTCCCCCAGCACCTGATCGAGCTCGTCGTGGGTGGCCACCTGGCTGAAGGGGATCTCGAACGCCGCGGCCAGGCGCTCGAAGCGGGGGAACCACACGCCGGTGTCGCTGCCGCAACCGACCTCACGACCCGGGAAGTAGGTGTTCTGGGTCTGGCGGATGGAGTGGTAGCCGGCGTTGTTGAGCACGAAGATCTTGACGTTGAGGTCGTGCCCCCGAATCGTCGCCAGCTCCTGCACATTCATCATCAGGCTGCCGTCGCCGGCCAGGCACACGACCGAGGTGTCACGGCCGAGGGCGACGGCCGCCCCGACGGCTGCCGGGAGGTCATAGCCCATCGACGCGGCGCCGGAGTTGGTGTAGAGGCGCTGCCCCCGCTTCACCCGGGCTGCCTGGAAGGTCACGACGCACGCGGTGCCGTCGCCGCACACGGTGACCTGGTCCTCGGGCAGGGCCGCCGTCAGCCGGTCGACGAAGACGTAGGGGTTGACCGCCGAGCTCTCGGCGTATTCGGGCAGCACGACCGGGTAGTCCGCCAGTCGCTGCCGGCACCAGGCGAGCCACGGCGCATGCCGGCCGATCGACTCGGTCGGTCCCGCCGCGACAGCGCAGACGAGGAACTCACTTAGCTCGGCATGCACCGGCACATCGACGTGCAACGTGGGCTTGGCGAGCTCGGCAGGGTCGATGTCGACCATGACCACCCGCGCGCTACGGGCCCAGGTGGCCCAGGCATAACCGACCTGACGCACGTTGAGCCGGCTCCCCAGCACCAGCAGCAGATCGGCGTTCTGCACGGCGAAGTTGCCGGGCCGCGTGCCGACGGTGCCGGGTCGGCCGGCAAAGAGCTCGTGGTCGTCCCAGAGCAGGTCATGGGCGTTCCATGCCGTCACGACGGGGACACCGAGCGCGTCCACGAAGCGCAGGAAGTCGTCGTAGGCGCCCGCCGACCGGATGCCACCGCCGGCCAGCACGACGGGACGCTCGGCCACGGACACCGCCGCCAGCACGCTGGCCACCTGGGCTTCCAGGTCGGCTCCGGTGATGGGTGCGGGACCGCCTTCCCGCATCGCGGCCGGGTCGAAGCCGTCGAGCTCGGCTGACGTCACCGGCGCAGCCTGCACGTCGATCGGGATGTCGAGCCACACCGGCCCTGGGCGCCCCTCCTCCGCCGCCCACAACGCGCGCTCGAGCTGCATCCTGACATCACCCGGCTCGCGGACCAAAGCGGCGTACTTCGTGACGCTCGCCATGATCCGGACGATGTCGATCTCCTGGTCGCCCAGCTGCCGCAGGGGGAGGCCGGTGCTCTCGACCATCGTCTCCCGCTTCACCTGGCCGGAGATCACGATCAGCGGGACCGAGTCGGTCCAGGCGCCGAAGATCCCGGTCAGGGTGTTGGTCCCCCCCGGGCCCGTCGTCACGTTGACCGCGCACAGCCGCCCGGTCAGGCGGGCATAGCTCTCCGCCGCCATGGCACACGCCTGCTCGTGGTGACAGGGGACGACCGTGAGCCCAGGGTGTGCGCCCAGCGCGTCGTTGAGGTGCATGGCCCCACCGCCGGTGACCATGAAGACGTGCCTGACACCGTGCTCGACCAGGCGCTGTGCGACGTAGTCGGCGACGCGGGCGCCACTCATGCAGCAGCGCCGATCTCGCGGGTCACCAGCAGCGTGAGAGCCGAGGCGGTGGCCCCGAGGTATTCGACCGCGCCGGTCGGAAGCACCAGCTCGTCGAGAACTCTACGTTCGTCGTCATCCATCGCCTCATCGAAATAGAGCAGGTCACCGGCGCGCAACCAGGGCGCGACGTGACGCCACGCCGCTGCGGTGGGCTCGTAGATGTCGAGGTCGAACAGCACGATGCGCCGGGGGCCCGCCAGGTCTGCATCCGGCAGTTCCCCCAGCGTCTGTTCGACGTCGCCGATGTGCCAGCGCACCCGAGCGTCCCTGATCTGCGGAGGGTGCCCGGCCGCATCGAATTCCCCTTTCGGTAGGCCGCGCCAGGCCCGGGGCAGACCGGTGAACCGGTCGAAGCCGTGCCAGATCAGCGAGGGATTGCCGACGCGGTCCAGCCACCATGTCGTGGTGTAGCCCCACGCCACGCCGAACTCCAGCACGGTCACCGGCTCCCCCGGCGGGAGCCGTCGAACCAGGCTGTCCCAGAGGTCCTCGCGTCGCGACGTGATGCGCACAGCCCCGAAGCTGTCGATCTGCCACTCGACGAAGTCGGCGATGTCCCCGGCGTTCTTCATCTTCTTGCGCAGGGTGGACGACGAGGCGGAAAGCCGGGCGAACACCGCCTGAGCGCGCAGGGTCGCGACCGACGGTGCCCCGGCCGGAACCGCGGACGCCGAAGAACGAGGAGACACAGTCCCTACTTCCGTCGAAAGGAGAAACGCTGATGGAGCGCATAGGTCACCACCGCTGAGACGGCCAGAAAGCCCGCCTGTGCGGGGATGACCGGCACCTGCAGCACCTCGACGAGCAACGGCAGCACCACGAGGTTGACCGCGAAGGCGCCGAGGTAGACCGACCAGAACCGGAGCAGGTCGGGCAGGATCCTGCCGTGCACGCGAAACACCCAGATGCGTTGCACGGCAAAGGCCTCCAGCACGGCGACGACATGGCTGAGGGCGAGCACGATCAGGTAAGGAAGGGCGTCGCCCCAGAGCAGTTCCAGCGCGCCGAACACGGCGAAGGCGAACGCGGTGTTCACCAGTCCGACCGCGATGAAGCGCATCATCCGCCGGTAGTCCCGACCCTGGGGGATGTCACCGCTCGGTACGACAGCATCCGTCTCCGCCACGGCAGTCCTCCGCACGGTCACGTCAGCGACATCGCGGCACGTCCGGGGCCGGTGGCTGCCTCGGGCTGGATGCTCGCGCCGGAGCCGGCTGGCTGGCGGAGCGCCACTGACGACAGCCCGACCACCAGGATCAGCAGCAAGATGGGGTTGACCAGGGCGCTGAGCCCCACATCGCCGTAGAGGGTGGGGAGTGCTTTGGGCACGAGCAGCAACCCCAGCACCAACAGTGCCGGGAACCGAAGCAGACCGGGTGGCTGACCCAGCATCAACAGCAGCGGAACGACGAGAAGCACGAGCCGATAGTCGAAGGCCACGGGCAGAGCGACGACGGTCAACGCGGCGACAATCGCGCACGACTGCCAGGCGAACAGGCGTCCGGACAGCACGGCGACCGCGCCCACGACGACCAGGGCGAGTGAGACCACCGTGGCGACCCCACCCAGGGACGGCCAGGTCGGTAGGAGCTCTGCGAGGGCACTGGCCAGGCCGCGAAGACTGCTTCCGTGCTGGACACCGAACTCATTGTCGGCGATGGAGTTGAACCCACGTCCGGCAGCGAGCATGGCCTCGACGTTGTTGACCAGGCCCCCCGAGAAGCTCAAGAGGCTCAGCAGCGTGAGAAGGCCTGCCGTCCCGACGGCGATCATGCTGTCCCGATATCTCCGGGCGCCGAGCAGGACCAGCACGAACAGCACCGGATAACCCTTCATGGCGGCGGCCGCACCGATCAACACGGCGCTGATCGCCCACGCCTCGCGGCGGGCGAGAAGGATGGCGGCCGCCAGGAAAAGGAGAATCAAGCCTTCCACGTTGCCCCGGTCGAGCATCAGCAACACGGGATAGTTGAGCAGACCCAGCACGCCGGCCGCCAGCAGCCGTAACGGCATGTCCAGATAGGACAGCTGCGCGCCGAGCAGGCCCACGACCGCCACCGCCAGGCCGATGAGGAACAGGGCGAGCACCAGGGTGTAGGGGAGCCAGGTGAATGGCCGGAGCAGAAGGTGGGTGAAGGGGAGGTAGTTGCTGGAGAGGAACACACCCTGGCCGAGATCGAGGTAGGGACTCGGATCGCCGGACAGGCGCAAGGTGAGGAACAGATCCCCGAAACCGTGCACTCCGACGACATCCTGGCTGCCCGCGAACTCCCCGTCATCGGGGCGGAACAGGAAGGTGTTGTCCGGATAGGGCTTACCGCGATACACCCCCTGCACGTAGTGGGAGACGACGGCGATGAAGAAGCCGGTCAGCATGAGCAGCACCAGCCACCACACCTCGTTCACGTCCCGTCGCAAGCGCTCTGGTCGGCTCACAGACCGACCCGCCCCCGGACGACGTAGTTCGGACGCTGTTTCACCTCCTCGTAGATGAGCCCCACGTATTCGCTCACGACCCCGATCATCGAGAACAGGATGCCGAACAGCAGAAGGGTGAAACCGATGATGCTTCCGAAGCCTGCGAAGGGGACACCGAACAGCACGAACCGCAGCGCGAGAACCACGAGCGTGAGAAACGACAGGGCGGAGACCGCAAAACCACTGATCGTGATGAGTCGCAGCGGGACGTAGGAGTGCGCGAAGATCCCCTTGAAAGCAAGGTCGATGACCTTCAGGCTGTGCGCGTTCGAGACGCCCCCGAAGCGCGGTGGGCGCTCGTGCTCGATGCCTATCGAGCGGTAGCCGACCCAGGCGAACAGACCCCGGACGAAGCGGTTCCGCTCCTCCATCGTGTTGATGGTCTCGTAGACCCTGCGGTCGACGAGCCGGAAGTCGCTGGCATTGCGCGGGATGCGGTCGTCGGTGAGCTTTCCGGCCAGCCAGTAGAAGGCCTTGGAGTTGAACGTGCGCAGCGGGCCGGTCCCCTGCCGCTCGCTGACGACCATGTAGATGTTCTCGTAGCCCTCCTCCCACTTGCGCAGGAAGGTCGAGATCAGCTCGGGCGGGTCCTGCAGGTCGGCGGTCATGACGACCGCGGCGTCGCCGGTCGCGTGCGCCAGCCCCGCGGTGAGCCCGCCGTCCATCCGGAAGTTGCGGGCGAGCTGCACCACCTTGAAGCGGGGGTCGCGGTGGTGGATCGCCAGCAGCTTGTCCCAGGTGTCGTCGATCGAGCCGTTCTCGACGACGATGATCTCGAAGTCGTACGCCGGCTCGGCGGCCATGAGCAGCGTCAGCCGGCGGGCGAGCTCGTCCACGCAGTCGGTCTCGTTGTAGGCCGGGATGACGACACTGACGAGCTGTCGACCGGCTGTGGGAGGTCGCCGGGTCGAGGGCTCGGGCACCTGCTCCGGCACGAGGACCGGGTCGTGCAGGTCCGGCGTGCGTCCGCTCGCGGGCCGGATCGGGCTCGCGTCGCTCACCCTGCCGACGCCAGGAGCCGCCGGTACCAGGCCACGGTGTCGGCGAGCCCCTGCTCCAACGACCAGCCGGCGCTCCAGTCGAGCTCCTTGCGGGCCTTGGCGGAGTCGAGGTACTGGTCCCGGATCTCCTGCTTCGCCTGCCCCAGCACGAGCGGCTCGACCGGTCCGCCGACGACCGCGTCGCAGACGGCGGTGTAGATGTGCATCACCGACAGCGGCTCCTCGGCACTGAAGTTGAAAGCCGCGCCGGGCGCGATGGTCCCGTCGAGCGCTCGGGCCGTCACAAGATAGGCGTCCACCACGTCCTCGACGTAGAGGTAGTCGCGCAGGAACGTGCCGTCCGAGCGCAGGACCGGCTGGTCACCGCGCAGCAGCGACCGGATCGTGCCCGGCACGATGCGACTCCAGTTGAGGTCGCCACCCCCGTAGATGTTGCCGCAACGGGCGATGGCGACGGGGGTGCCGTAGGTGAGCGCGTAGCTGGCGCTGATCAGGTCGGTGCAGGACTTCGACACTTCGTACGGCGCCGTTCCGCGCAGCGGCATGTCCTCGGTGTAGGGCAGCTCGGGCACCGCGCCGTAGGCCTTGTCGCTGCTGGCGACGACGACCCGGCGTACGAGCTCGGGGTGGATCCTGGCCGTTTCGAGGACGTTCCATGACCCGGCGACGTTGGCCTGCAGGGTCGCGAGGGGCGAGCGGAAGGCGGTGCCGACGATGGTTTGCGCGCCCAGGTGCAGGATCGTGTCGACGTCGTGCTCGTTGACCGCACGCTCGACCGTCTCGTAGTCCTCGAGCCGGCCGTTGACGACCGAGGTCTGGGCGATCGTCCCGCTGCGCAGCAGTTCGGACTGGGGGTCGGCGTCGCGAACCAGCACCACGACGTGGGCGTTCTCGTCGACCAGCCGCCGGGTCGCCCAGGCGCCGACCATGCCGGTGGCGCCGGTGACCAGGACGCGCTTGTCCGACCAGTAGCTCACTCCCACACCTTCCAGGGCGCGTTGCCGCGGCTCCACAGCTCGTTGAGCATCGTGGACTCGCGGTAGGTGTCCATCGGCTGCCAGAAGCCGTCGTGCTGGTAGGCCACCAGCTCGCCGCGGGCGGCGAGCTCCGCGAGCGGTTCCTGCTCGAGCACCAGGTCGTCGCAGTCCTGCCCGAGCACGTCGAGCACGCTGCGCTCGAAGACAAAGAATCCGGCGCTCACCCAGTCGTCGACCTGCGGCTTCTCGCGAAAGCGCTGGACGACCGCGGCGGCATCGAGGTCCACCAGCCCGAAGCGCGACAGCGGTCGGACCGTGGTGATGGTGGCCAGCTTGCCGTGGGCTTCGTGGAAGGCGAGCAGCTTGCCGATGTCGACGTCGGCGAGGCCGTCGCCGTACGTCACGATGAAGCGCTCGTCCTGCTCGACGTAACGCCGGATGCGCGCGACCCGCCCCCCGGTCTGCGTGGACGGCCCGGTGTCGGCCACCGTCACCCGCCAGTCCGACTCGAGGTGCTGGTCGTGGAAGACGATCTCGTGGGAGCGGCCGAGGGTGATGGTGAAGTCGTTGTTGCGTGCCTCGTAGTCGAGGAAGTACTCCTTGATGATCTCGCCCTTGTAGCCGGTGCAGACGACGAAGTCGTTGATGCCGTGAGCCGAGAAGATCTTCATGATGTGCCAGAGGACCGGCTTGCCGCCCACCTCGACCATCGGCTTGGGACGGAACTCGGTCTCCTCGCGCATCCGGGTGCCCAGCCCACCCGCGAGCAGGACGGCCTTCATGTCTGCAGTCCCCACTTTCCGCATCCGCTCAGCGTGGTCGCTCGTCCTCGGGCAGGCTACCTACACCGACCACCCCAGAGCGGTTGCCACACCCGGTCCTGTGTCTGCCTCGCGCTATACCCTCGCCCTTGCCCCGCCGAAGGAGAACCGTGGAACCCGTGCTCCTGGCCCGCCAGCTCGTCGTCGACTTCGGCGACGTCCGCGCGGTCGACGGCTTCGACCTGTCGGTCGGTGCCGGTCGCAGCGTCGCACTCGTCGGCCGCAACGGCGCCGGCAAGTCGACCACCATGCGGGTGCTGGCCGGGGTGCTGCCGCCGAGCAGCGGCTCGGTCATCGTCGCCGGGATCGACGCGGCGAAGGACCCCTCTGGCGTCCGCGCGGTCGTCGGCTACTGCCCCGATGTCGGCGGGCTGATCCCCCGCGCCACCCCGTGGGAGCACCTGCAGCTGGCGGCCAAGCTGCGTGGCATGAAGGGCTGGCAGGACCGGGCGACCGAGCTGCTCGACCGCTTCGACCTGGCCGGCGTCGCCGACCGGGTCACCGCCGGGTTCTCGCACGGCATGGGCCGCCGGTTGTCGGTGGTCCTCGCCACCTTCCACGAGCCGCGCCTGCTGCTGCTCGACGAGCCGTTCGACGGCGTCGACCCCCTCGGGGTGGACGCCACCCTCGAGGTGGTGGCCGAGGCCCGGGCCACCGGCGCCGCCGTGTTCGTCTCGACCCACCTGCTCGGCCTGGCCGTCCGCGCCTGCGAGGAGGCCGTCGTGCTCAAGGGCGGGCGCGTGGTCGGCGCCGCGCCCGCCGCTGAGCTGACCGGGAGCGAGGGCGACATCCGCTACCGAGCGCTCATCACGTGAGCCCCGGTCGCCTCAGGGGCCGAGCGCCCCGAGGGCGATGACGTTCACCCCGTCGGTGCGGCGGTAGGACGGACCGGTGGCCACGACGATCCCCAGGCCCGCGGGCGGTGTCCTCATGGCGGCCCCGAACCGCACCAGCCCCTTGGCCGCCGCATCGAGCACCGTGTCCGACCCGGAGAGCTTGATCTCGAGCCCGACCCACTGGCTCCTCGGTCCGACGACGATCGCGTCGACCTCCACATCCCGGTCGTCGCGGTAGGCCCGCACCTGGCCGCCGAGCGCGTAGGCGTATGCGCACAGGTCCCGGTGGACCAGGCTCTCGAACTGGAAGCCGAACATCTCGCGGTCCCTGAGCAGCGCGGTCGGATCAGCTCCGAGAGCAGCAGCGGCCAGCGACGGATCGATCAGGTGGCGCTTGGGTTTGGACCGGACCTGCGCGCCCGGGCGGAGATGGCCACCCCATGCCAGCTGCTCGTCGACGACCCAGAGGCGCAGCAGGGGGTCGAGGTAGCTGCTGACCGTCTTGGCCGTCACGGGCTCGCCCTGACCGGTCGCGTCGGCGGCGAGCACCTTCAGGTCGGTGTACGTCGAGGTGTGACGGGCCAGCGAGAACAGCAGGGCCTTGACCTTGCGCGGGTCGCGCCGAACCTGGTCCACCTCGACGATGTCGGTGCCGGCGATCGTGTCGAGATAGTCCCGCGCGGCCTGCTGGGCATCGTCGATGTCACGCCGGAGGGTCGCGGGCCAGCCGCCCCGACAGGTGAGCTCCGCGATGGCCGTCAGGTCGTGCACCGGCGGCGCGGCGGTGCTGTCCGCACCGGCAAGCAGGCCGGCGAGAGAGACTGCACCGGTCGAGTCCCCCGACTCGTACAGGCTCATCGGACGCATCCGCAGGCGCGAGATGCGCATCGCTCCCGAATGTCGCGTCAGGCTCTCGGACGGAGAGGCAGATCCGGTGAGGATGAACTGCCCGTCCTGCTGGCGATCGTCGACGGCCGCACGCACGGCGTCCCAGACCTCGGGGACACGCTGCCACTCGTCAATCAACCGCGGGGTCGCTCCGTCGAGCAGCATGGCGGGATCTGCGAGCCCCGCGCGCCGCATCGCGGGATCGGCGTCCAGGCGCACCTCGCTGCCAGCCTGCTGCCGTGCGGTCGAGGTCTTACCGCACGCCTTGGGTCCTTCGAGCAGGACTGCGCCATGGGACCGCAGCCGCTGGCGCAGTACGTCGTCGACAAGGCGCGGGAGGTACTGCGGTCGGCGCGGTCCTGTGGTCATGAAGGGACGACTTCTCTGCGCTAGACGAGTAATAACGGCGTTGCGCTTCCGATATTACCGGAAGCTCGCATCTCCCGCGGGTGGACACAGCCCGAGCAGGAGTGGCGGGCCGGTTCGCGGATCGGCCTGTAGCCTCGGCGTCGCGGCGCCGAAGAAGGAGTGTGGACCCCCTGCCCCTGCCCGGCCGGTGACCTCGGCGCCCGCCCAACTGGCCTGCCTGCTCGGCCTGCGCTGGCGGCTGCTGCGGGGGGCCGGCCCGCGGGCGGCCCTGGCGGCGACCGCGGTGCTCGTCGGCTGGCTGGTCTGGCTCGTGCTGAACAGTGGCAGCGTCCTCGATGCGCCGACGCTCGCGACCGCGATCGAGCTCGCCCCGTCGGCCTACCTCGGCTTCGGCGTGCTCGCCGTCATCGCGCCCCTCACCTCAGGGGGCGGCAACGAGGTCGTCCCGCCGGACCAGCTGGTTGCCTACCCCGTACGCCCCACCACCCACTTCCTGGGCGGTCTGCTGCTGGCGCCGCTCAACCTGGTCTGGGTGGTCCAGCTCCTGGCGCTGGCCGCGATGACGGCCTACCTCACGCACGACACGAGCCTGCCGCGCGGGGCGCTGACGACCGTGGCGTACGTCGGCTGCCTCACCGTGCTCGGCCAGGCCGTCGCGTGGCTCGTGGTGGGGCTGCGGCAGACCCGGCGTGGTCGTCGGGCGGTGTTCGTCACCTGCGCCGCGCTGCTGGCGGCGGCCGTCGTGGCGGTGCAGAGCGGTTCCGGCCCGGCGGTGCTGGCGCTGTCGCCGACGCACCCCGTCGTCCAGGCGGTCGGTGCGGAGGACGTGACGCGGTGGGCCGTCACGACAGGGGTGCTGCTGGGGCTGGTCGTCCTCGGGCTGCTGGCGGGCGCGCGGCTGTGCGGGTGGGCCCTCAGCCGGCCGGGTGACGCGGGCAGCTCCCGGCACCTGCAGCCGGTACGCCGGCGCGCCTCCCGACGCAGCACCCTTCGTGAGCTGGTGGCGGTCGACCGGGCCAGCGTCTGGCGCGCTCCCGCGCTGCGCCGCGGCGGGCTGGTGCTCGCGGTGATGCCCGGCCTGATCGCCGCGGGTGCGGCGGTGCCGTGGCAGTCCCTGGTCGTACTGCCCGGGCTGGTCGCGGCCGGCGCCGGCCTGCTGTTCGGGGTGAACGCCTTCTGCCTCGACGGCTCGGGGGCGCTCTGGCTGGCCTCGCTGCCCTCCGAGCCGCACCTGGTCGCGCGGGCGAAGACCCTGGTGCTCGGCGAGACGGTCCTCGGGGCGGTGACCGTCGCCGCGGTGGCTGGGTCGCTGCGCTCACCGGGGACTCCTTCTGCTGCGGAGGTGGTCGCCATCATCGCCGCCGGGCTGGCCTGCACCGCCGTCGTGGTGGCGCAGTGCATGCGGGCATCGGTACGGCGTCCGCACCACGCCCTGCTGGGCGGGGTCCGGGACGCGGTGGCCCCGCCGGGGGCGCTCGCCTTCGCCAGCGTGCGCCTCGCGATCCCGACCGCCAGCGTGGGTGTCGTGATCGCCTCGGCGGCGGCGACCGGGCTGTGGTGGCTGCCGCTTGCGATCGGGGTGCCTGTCATCCTGGCGGCCGGGCTGTCCCTGGCTCGGACGCTGCGGCGCTACGACGACCCGGTCGTGCGAGCGCGGGTGGTGGCGGTGGTCGCGGCGGGGTGAGGGGTGTACGTCGGCGCGATTGACGGAGCCGCGTCGGGCCCGACACGCGGCCGCGGAGGGCGCGCCCCTGGATGCCGGCCCCCGCCGAGGCGGTCGCGAAGAAAGGTCTGGGCGGGTCGTTCGATCAGCAGGTGAAGTGTGACGGCGACCAGCATGGCCACGCAGACGCCCCACACCGTCGCCGTGACCGTCTGTGCCGTCACCCGGTCGTAGGCATCCTCCCCCATCACCTCGATGGTGAGCTTGTGGGACAGGTAGAAGGCGTATGAGGCCTCTCCCAGAAAGACCACGGCAGGCGCTGACAACAGCAGTCCCGCCGGGTCACGCGGGGCCAGGGCCAGGCCGAGGATCAGAGCCGCCGCGGGCACCGCATAGGCGACGTCCCACGACCAGGCAGAGAACAACATCGCGGGGCGGGTCGCGATGAACGCGATCGAGCAGGCACCACCCCAGATGAGTAACCAACCGCACCGGGCGAGCTCATGATCCCGGAGACGGTCGTACAGCTTGGCGGCGATGATGCCCAGCAGGAAGTCCCCCACCCGGGTCAGTGGTGACCGATACAGCCACCGATGATCCGAACCGGCTTCGTCCCAGGGGAGCTGGTCGCGACCCACGTGGATGAACCACCAGGTGAGCCCCGCCATGACGACGAGGACGGCGACGGTCCCGAGCAGCAGCGAGAACATCGAGCTGTGTCGCGCCAACGCCAGGATCAGCAGCGGCAGAAGGACATAGAGAAAGGCTTCGACGCCGATGGACCACCCCGGCCCGTTGTACATGTACGCCACGCCCACAGCCGGGTCCCACGCCTGCAGCGCCAGCAGGTGCTGCATGAGGCGGCCCTGATAGCCGTAGATGGCGACCGCAGCGAGCAGGCACACGAGGTACAGAGGATAGACCCGAGCGATCCGCGCGACGGTGTACGACCACAGGTCCTGACGGGACCGAAGCCGGTGCGAGTAGTTCAAGGTGAGCACAAAGCCGGACAGGACGAAGAAGACGGTCACGCCGTAGTAGCCGGCCTGCATGGCCGTGGCCAGCCAGACCGGAGCTCCGGCTGGCGGCGCGACGTGCGAGAAGTACACAGCCAACGCCGCGAAGACGCGCAGCCCGGTCAGCGAGGACACATGGCCGGGAGGCCGGGAGGGACGCCGGGTCAGTTGCGGCACGGCTGCACCCACACCCCTGACTCCTGATGGCGGACGATGACGGGGTCAGGCTAGGTCAGGTCCACGATGTGGTGTGCGAAGCGGCGCGCGGCCGTCCCGGGACGGAGTTCGCTACGGCAGTCGGTCGGTCGGGCGGCGCAATCGCCAAAGGGTCGGCGGGGAATCGACGGGCGTAGGTGATGCCTCGAGACACGTTTGTCGATCGCTCGCACCACGCCCGGCTGAGCGGGGTCCGTGACGCGGTGGCCCCGCCGGGGGCGCTCGCGTTCGCCAGCGTGGGTGTCGTGATCGCCTCGGTGGCCGCGACCGGGGTGTGGTGGCGGTCGTCGCGGCGGGGTGAGGGGCGAGAATCGAGCCCAGGGCAAGGCCTGCTCGTTGTCACGGCTCAGGGACGGTCGCGCGAGCTGGTCCTGTCCGCCGTCGCTGCGCAGCAGGGCCGCATCGTGGAGGAGGTCCCGCAGACCGAGACCTACCTCATGGAGGTCGTTCCGGAACGGCAGCAGGCAGCCCTGCGCGCGTTCATCGACGCCGGCTCGGACGCGATGCCGCTGCCGGGGGGCAACCCGATCGGCACCGGCGAACCGGACAGGCCGAGGTAGCCGGGCGCCAGAGGAGGTCCAGCAATTCTCCACAGGAGGTACGAGACGGCTCGCGTTCTCCACAGACCGCCCGAGCCGTCTTGACATTTGACCGCGGCGAGGAATGACGAAAGCATCTGCAGAGAAGCAGAATTGACCCTGTACGGGGGTTGCCAGACCGGTCCTGACCCGGTACTGTCTAGAACATGAGTTCGAACGCCTGCGAGGCGCTGGTCGCCGCGGTCGACGCCCTCGCCGGCGTGGCCGTCGACGACCTGTGCGTGTCCGAGTTGCAGGAGCTGACCGCCGTGCTGGCCCCGCAGCTTGGCCGGCTGGCCGGGGTGCAGATCGGCCTGCTCGGGGAGCTGAACGCTCGCTCCGGCGGTCAGGTGCCGTCCTCGCCCGGTCCGGACGGCAAGCCAGGGCCGGTGATCTCGGTGCGGCACTGGCTGCGGGACCTGACCAACATGGGCGGATCCGCCGCCGGCAGCGCTCTGCGAA